>JAFSZN010000025.1 GCA_017455665.1 Lentisphaeria bacterium | reverse complement strand
CGGGAGAAGTTCGCCGGCGATCTTGTACATGTTCGGGATCATCAGGAGGAGGCCCTGGGAAGCCGTGTAGGTGGTCGTGAGGGACCCGGCGGCAAGACAGCCGTGAACGGCGCCGGCGGCGCCCGCTTCGGACTGCATCTCGACGACCGAGACCTGCTTGCCCCAGATGTTTCTCTTGTCTTCGGCGGCCCACTGGTCGACCCATTCGCCCATGGTGGACGAAGGAGTGATCGGGTAGATCGCGGCGGTTTCGCTCAACGCATAAGCAACGTACGCGGCCGCGTAGTTGCCGTCCTGAGTGTTGATTTTGCCCGGCATTTGAGTTTTTTCCTTTGCTGGTTGGGTTAAGTGCAGCTGTTATGCTGTGTTGTATGATTTGGGAGAATAGTATTCTTTTAATATACTACGGAAAACCCGCGTTGTCAAGCTTTATTTGCAAAAAACGCGCTCGCGCGCGGAAACGCATGCGCGTGAGCAGCATCGGCGGAACAAAAAAAAACCGCACCCGTCATCCCGGTCCTCCGGACGGATCCGGAGGAAATGGAGACGTGCACGGTTGTTATAGGACGGAAAAAGCCGTCCTGATTATTTCTTCTTTCCCTTCGCCGCGGGTTTCTTTGCCGGAGCGAGAGCGGGCTTTGCGGCGGGCTTCGCTTCCGCTTTCTTCGCAGGAGCCGGAGCGGGCTTCGCGGCGGGCTTCGCTTCCGCTTTCTTCGCAGGAGCCGGAGCGGGCTTCGCGGCGGGCTTCGCTTCCGCTTTCTTCGCAGGAGCGGGAGCGGGCTTCGCGGCGGGCTTCGCTTCCGCTTTCTTCACAGGAGCCGGAGCCGGTTTCGCGGCGGGCTTCGCCTCCGTTTTCTTCGCAGGGGCCGGAGCCGGTTTCGCGGCGGGCTTTGCTTCCGCCTTCTTCGCCGAAGCCGGAGCCGGTTTCGCTGCGGGCTTCGCTTCCACCTTCTTCGCCGGAGCCGGAGCGGGCTTTGCTTCCGCCTTCTTCGCCGGAGCTTTCTCTGCCGGTTTCACCTCCGCTTTCTTTGCAGAGGCGGGCTTGGCGGCGGGCTTCTTTTCGGCTTTCTTCCCGGCAACGGGCGCGGCATTCTGCTTTGCGGACACGGCATCAACCGGTTCAGATTCGAGTATTCCGATTCTGATGAGATGATTCACGACGGCATCGCCGGTATTGAACAGTCCGAAAAACCCCTGTTTCGTCATGGGGATCGTGACCCGAAGGAAAGGAACGCGTTCGTGATGCCCTGTTTCATCCGGGACAAGGTGGTAAAAATCGAGGAAAGCAAGACCGCGTGCAACAAAGATGTCGGCGATACCGTCGCTGTAAATCTCTTTCATATTCGTTTTCTGCTCCAAATTCACAGTTGAAGTTTTAGACCCGGAACGCCGGAGAAACGCCGTCCGAAACCAATGGCATCCGATTCGGGGCATCCGCGCCGAGCAGAGGAACCACGTTGATCTCAAATAACTTGCGACTGCATTTTCTTCGGGACGCCGTATCCGGTCCCTGAATTCAACGATACTATAGCCCGCTTCCATGTAAAAATCAACAGGCAAATAGGACTTTTTTTGAGTTTTTTTCGAAAAAAACGAAACAATATACGGAAATGAACTTAATCCCGTGAAAACCACTCCGTCAGCATCTCCGCCACGATCGGAGCCGTGGTGCCGCCGCCGGAATCGCCGTGTTCGATCACCGCCGCGAAGGCAAGCAGCTCTCCCGTGCGCGGGTGCTTCACGAAGCCGTTGAACCAGGTATTTTTCGTGGCGTTCCTGCCGGTGCCGACATTGGCGGTGCCGGTCTTCGCGTAGAGCTCGGCGGACCGGATGTTGCCGCGCCGTCCGGAACCGGCGGAATCGTGCACGACCATGTACATGCCCTCGCGGATCACGTCCAGGGACTTTTCCGAGGCGGCGAGTTTGCCCGTCTTGAGGGGAACGGCGTCGAACACGCTGAGGCGGTTTCCGGACAGGCGGTCGTGGTCGTAGATATGGTCGATCAGGTAGGGCTTGTACATGGTCCCGCCGTTGGCGATGGCGGCGTAGAACACGGCCGCCTGAAGCGGCGTGACTTCGACCTTGCCCTGCCCGATGCTGACGTACGCGGTCTCGTTTTCGTTCCATCTCGGTCCGTCCTGCGGCAGATATCCGGCGCGTTCGGCGATCTCGATCCCGGTCTTGCTTCCGATGCCGGCGGAGGCGAACATGCGGCTGAGCGCATTGATGCCGACCTCGACGCCGAGCTCCACGAAATATACGTTGCACGACCTCATGATCGCGTGGCGCATGTCGAGCTCGCGGTGGATGCCGGTGCAGTGGATGCCGCCGCCGTATCCGTGCGGCGTGATCCCCTCGCAGTCGTAGGTCTTCGTCTCCGGGATGCCGTTTTCGAGTCCGGCGAGCGCGGTGAGCGGCTTGATGGTCGAGCCCGGCATATAGGACCCCTGCACGGCACGGTTCAGGAACGGGTTTCCGGGATCCTCCGCCAGTTCCCTGTATCGCACACGGGAGATGGACGGAACGAAATCCGAAAGCGGAAAGGTGGGCGAGGAAGCCATGACGCGCACCGCGCCGGAATTGGCGCTCACGACCACGATGGACCCGAGATGGCCGCGCAGGGCGCGTTCGGCGGCGAGCTGGCCGTCGATGTCCAGCGTCAGGCGCAGGTCGTAGCCGTTCTCCGGCGGCGTCGGCTCCTCCAGCTGTTCATACACGAATCCGTTGCTGTTCACCATCACGAACTGGCTGCCCGCCTTGCCCGCCAGCTTGTCGTTGTACTGGAACTCCAGCCCGGAACGTCCCTCCAGGCTCGGCAGATAGTAAAAATATTCGCGGCGGTCGTCCGCGCCGCCCGGATCCTCGTTCCCCACATAGCCGATCAGCTGGGCGGCGAGGCTTCCGAACGGGTATTCGCGCATCGGTTCGGCGGTCACCTCCAGCCCGCGGATCGGCGGGAAGAGTTCGTCCAGGCGGCCGCGCTCCTCGTCGGAGAGGTCCTTGAACGCGGTGAGCGGGAGGCCGGGCTGGTAGTTGAGGTGACGGCGGACATTTTCGAGCGTGAGCGGATTGTAGCGACCGAGCACGGCCGCGACCTGGTCCGCCTGGTCCATGATGTATTGCGCCCGGTCGCGCGAACGCTCCGTCGCCATTTCGCCGGGGTGGAACAGCACATTGAACGACGGACGGTTCCGCACGATCAGCGTGCCGTCGCGCGCCAGGATCTCGCCGCGCATGGCGGGGATACGGATGCGGCGCGCACTCTGCTTGCGGTCCTTGTATTCATATTCGGAAGAACGGACCAGCTGCATCTGCCACAGGCGGATCACCAGCACGGAAAACAGCAGGAACGCGAAGACCGCCAGGATCCCGACGCGGATCACGAAAGCGTCGATCAGGAAGCTGTTTTTTTTGTCTTCCGGCATCATGCGCCTCCGGCGCCCGTTCCTGCCAGCCCGATTTTCAGGCGGACGGACGAATGAGAGATCAGGGCGGCGACAATGGGGAAGAGCACTGCGCCGAACAGGCAGCACATCAGCAGGGAGGCGAACCCGTCCGGAGTCGTAAGCGAAGTCCGGATATGGGGGAGAGCCATGACAGGCGGGATGATCGCCCCCGCCAGGAATTCAAGCACGCCGGGAACGAATTGGACTTTTTTCAGGAAGAAAGCCGGTATCGTCAGAAGCGGAAGCATCAGTCCGTCCCACGGCATGGTGTAGCCCAGCACAAAATCCATCGCGATCCCGGATGCCAGCGCGAATCCGAACGCCATTCCGGGCGAGACCGCGATCGCGGCGGCGGCGAAAAAGAATCCGAGCAGAGGAACGGACAGTCCGACCGAACGCAGGAGCGATTCCGCGATCAGCAGCAGAATGGACCAGAGCGTGAAATAGAAGAAAGCGAACATCGTCCCCTCCCCGCCGTCATTTCCCCGTCAGGACCACCACGAACCGGATCGCATCCAGCGAAACCGCCGGCGTCATCCACGCTTCGGCGTACAGGCCGCCGTCGTGCACCACCGCCGCGCGGTTGGCGCCGACCGGGGCGTCGGTCAGGTAGCCGACGCAGATGCCGCGCGGCGTGCGCTCGGAAAACCCGCTCGTCAGGACCATTTCGCCGATGCCGTATTTGTTCTTCAGCGGCAGTCGGGACACCAGCGCGGTCATGGAGGAGGAACCGTTGCCGGTCAGCGTGCCGTTCGCGCCGGATTCCGCCAGCGTCACGCTCAGGCGGCAGGCGGGATTGACGATCGTTGCCACGACCGACGTCCGGGCGGACGTTTCGACCACGCGTCCGGCAAGCACGCAGCTCGGAGTGCCGCCTCGCGGCGCGAAATCGAATGTCAGGACCAGGTCGCCGGTCTCGATCCCGTCGTTCAGCCCCTTGGAGATCACGAACTGTTCGCTCCAGGTGGAGGGATCGCGCAGGATGACTTCGGCATAGACCTCGTTGTAGCCGGACCAGCGCGGCATGCGGAGCTCCTGGCGGAGGCGTTCGTTGTCGGCCTCCATCTCGCGGAGCCTCTGCACCTGCGCCGCCAGCATGGCGTTCTGGCGCTGAAGCTGTTCGACCGCCAAAGCAAGTTTCTGCCGGGGCTGCAGCGCCAGCGCCTGGCGCGCCGCGCTGAGCTCGACGTGCTTTGCCGCCTGGAAGAACGGATAATAGAAATCCATGGAAAAACGCGCCAGTGTCCGGCGGAACGTGAAGAAGCCGGTCAGGACAAGGGCGGCAAGGACCACGGGGATCGCCGCAAAGAGGACGATCCTCGGGACATTGTTTTTCTTTTTGGGCCTGATCGCCGGCTTGGACGACGCCATTGTCTGACTCCTGGTCTTGTTCCGGTGGAAACCGGCGGAAAAACGTTTTCTCTAAAGACGGAAAACTCCGGCCGGACATTCGCCCGGCCGGCACACCGCTTGCGGTGTCGATCCTGTGCGCGGCATAACGCCGCGCACGGGATATTCCATATTGTTACGCGGAATGGACCGCGTAGGGTTTACGCGTTGAGATAGGCGCGGACCTTGTCGGCGACGGCTTCCGGCGTGAAGCCGAATTCCTGCGCCAGCTTCTTATACGGAGCGGACGCGCCGAAGTGGTCCAGGCCGATCGCGAGGCCGTCGAGGCCGACGAGGGCGTACCACATCGGGGTCGTGCCGGCTTCGATGGAGATGCGCTTGCGGCAGGCGTTCGGCAGGATGCTTTCGCGGAAGGCGGCGTCCTGGCGGAGGAAGGTCTCGAGGGACGGGACGGAGACGATGCGGACCTTGCGGCCTTCGCCGCGGAGGATGGCGGCGGCGTCGAGCGCCAGGTTGACTTCACTGCCGGAGGCGAGGATGACCGCCTCGAAGCCCGCGTCCTCGGAAAGGATGTAGGCGCCGCGGGTCACGTCGATCTTCGCGGCCAGGTCGGCATCGAAGGGGCGGAGGTCCTGGCGGGTCATCATCATGGCGACGGGGCCCTGCTTCTTCAGGGCGGCGGCCCAGCAGTGCGCGACTTCGTGGGCTTCGGCGGGACGGAACACGGTCATGTCCGGGATGCTGCGGAGCATGGCGAGCTGTTCGATCGGCTCGTGGGTGGGCCCGTCTTCGCCGACGTAGAAGGAATCGTGCGTGAAGATGTAGAGCTCATGGAGCTTCTGGATCGCGGCGAGGCGGATCGCAGGCTTCATGTAGTCGGAGAACACCGCGAAGGTAGAGGTGTACGGGATGGCGGTGCCGAACAGCGCCATGCCGTTGCCCGCCATGCCCATTTCGAGCTCGCGGATGCCGAAGTGCAGGTTGCGGCCGGCGCGGTCTTCCGCGCTGAAGTCGCCCGCGCCCTTGACCGCGGTCTTGGTGGATGGAGCCAGGTCGGCGGCGCCGCCGACGAGAGCCGGGACGAGCGCGGATGCCTTCTGGAGGATGGTGCCGCTGGAGGCGCGGGAGGCGACCGGTTTGTCGACCGGAGCGGCGGCAAGGAGTTCGTCGAGGATGTTTTCCGGGACGGTGCGGTTGAGGAGGCTGTCGATCAGCGCCTGGTCGGCGGACTTCACGAACGCGGCGAACTTGTCGTTCCAGGCGGCGGCTTCGGCGGCGAGCTCTTTCACGCGGCCCGCGAGCATGTCCTTGACAGCCTGCGGAACGGTGAAGGGCTCTTCGGTCCAGCCGAGGTTCGCCTTCGTGGCGGCGAGTTCCTCGTCTCCGAGGGGTTCGCCGTGGCAGCCGTGCGTGCCCGCCTTGTTCGGGGCGCCGTAGCCGATCTTGGTCTTGCCGATGATGAGGGTCGGGCGTCCGTCGGACTTGACGGCCTCGGCGAGGGCGGCGTCGACCTTGGCGATGTCGTTGGCATCGTCGCAGCGGATGACGCGCCAGTCGTAGGCGGCGTAGCGGGCGGCGACGTTTTCGGTGAACGCCAGGCCGGTGTTGCCTTCGATGGTGATGTTGTTGTCGTCGTAGAACACGACGAGGTTGTCGAGCTTGAGGTGGCCGGCGAGGCTGGCGGCTTCGGAGGTGTTGCCTTCCATCATGCAGCCGTCGCCGCTGATCACGAAGATGCGGCTCTGCTGGATGTCCGTCTTGTCAAGGCCGATCCTGGCGGCGAACTGCTTGGCGGCGATCGCCATGCCGACCGCGGAGCCGAAACCGCTGCCCAGCGGGCCGGTCGTGATGTCGACGCCCTTGGTGTGCCCGAACTCGGGATGGCCCGGAGTCAGGCTGCCCCACTGGCGGAAGTTCTTCAGCTCGTCCATGGAGAGGCCGTAGTTGAAGAGGTGCAGGAGCGAATAGATCAGCATGGAGCCGTGTCCGGCGGACAGCACGAAGCGGTCGCGCCCGATCCAGCTCGGGTCGGCGGGATTGTGGCGGAGGTACTTCGCCCAGAGGACCATGGCGAAATCGGCGTTGCCCATGGGCATGCCGGGATGCCCGGACTTTGCCTTCTGGATCGCTTCGGCGGATAAAATGCGGATTGTGTCGGCGGCTTTGCGCAGAGTGGTTGCGTCCATCTCATTTCCTTTCGTTGTTAAGAGTATGTTTTGATAAAAAGAAAAAAAGTCATCCGCAAAAGATACCACATTTTTTGGAAAAAGCAATTGCATTTCCGAAAAAAGAGGTTATTTTATTCGCTGTTTTTCGTTTTTCATACAACCGGCGGTGTTTTTCAAAGAACAACAGACGGCTTCTCCGACCCGGACGCGCAGAGAGTTTCCGCCGGAACATCCCACCCGTTCCGCCGCCCGGCCCGCCGTCAGGAACAACCATTCCCCCTGCCCCATGCCAACCGTCGACAATGCCGTTTCCGGGTTCGCACGCAAACACACGTTCGCCTGCATCTTCCTTTCCCTTCTCACGCTCTTTCTTCTCGGGGCCGCCGGACTCGAATGCGTGAAGATCGACGTCCGATTTTTCTTCATGACCGGCGACATGACGGACTACCCGGTCACGCCGTTCCCGACCGTCTTCGGGGAACCCTATTACGACTACCCGTCGACGATGTTCATCCTGTCGTGGCTGGCGACGTTCTGCGGGCGCGTGATGGCGCGGTGGACGGTGACGCTGCCCTCGATGATCTGCGGCGCGTATTCGATCGCGATGACGTGGCGGATCGGGGAGAAGGCGGAAAAGGGGCTCGGTCTCCGGGCGCTCATGATCTCGCTGGTCTCGTTCGAGTATTTCAACGCCATCCTCGGATTCGGCATCGACCTCCCCGTCTGCGCCGCCGGCGTCACGATGGCAGCCCTCCTTCAGGAAGACCGCCTGAACATTTTCCTCTCCACGCTCGCGTTCGCAGCGCTCCTGGCGTTCTGCTTCGCGGTCCGCGGCCCGATGGGGCCCGTGCTGCTCGGCGCGGGAACGGCGGGATGGCTCGCGATGTCGCGCCGCTGGAAACAGTTTTTCGTGTTCGGCGCGGCGGGCGCGGCCGTCCTGGCGGGATGCGTCGGTTTCGCGTGGTGGCTGCTGCACCGGATCGGCGGCGACGGGATGTGGGCACAGTTCTACGAATGGCAGTTCGGCAACCGCATGGACGGCGGATCGGCGCTGTTCTATCTGCTCGGCAGCCTCCCGACCTACGCCCCGCTCAGCATCCCGTTCCTCTACACGCTCGTCGCGGGCAAACGCGCCCTGCTGAAAGCGCCCGTCGGCCCCTGGCTCGGATTCCTGTTCGCCGTCGAGATCCTGCTCACGATCCCCGGATGCCAGCACACGCGGTACATGACGCTCGCCGTGCCGTTCATGGCGCTCTCCGGCGCGTGGGGCATGCTTCACGCCCGCCTCGACCTGAAGCTCCCCGAAGTCTGGCGGGAACGCATCGTCCGGCTTGCCCGGCTCGTGCTCCTGCTGTTTCCGTACGCCGCCATGCTCGGGATCGCGATCTGCATGGCAGTGTCGTTCTTCTTCGTCTCCGCGGCATGGATCCCGTACTGCCATTATCTCGGCGGCATCCTGCTCGTCGCCGCCGCCGTGCACTGTTTCCGGGGGCACGATTCCTGGACGGCTCGTTTCTCGCTTGCCTGCTGCTCCATGGCGGTGTTCCTCGTGCTCGGCATCATCCCCGCGATCTCCGCGCGGGAGGATTCCCGTCCGTTCATCCAGGCGGTCGAGCAGGCATCCGGCAATGACCGGGTCTTTTTCTTCAACGTGAACGCCGACCACGACGGCATCAAGTACCTCGCCGAGGTGAACAATGCCCGCCGCAGGCAGGTTTTCTTCATCTGCGACGACGACCAGATGACCGAAGAACAATATGCCTACCGCACCGTCGACGAGGGATTCGGCATGCTCAAGGACGAGATCGTCATCGTCAGGCAGGGAAAGCGCCACATCGAGACGCTTGCGAAATGCGCCGAAGCCGCGCGCAGGTCGGTCGTTCCGCAGTTCGAAGGCA
Source organism: Lentisphaeria bacterium (assembly GCA_017455665.1). Lineage (GTDB taxonomy): Bacteria > Verrucomicrobiota > Lentisphaeria > Victivallales > UBA1829 > UBA1732. The sequence continues at coordinate 8,233 of JAFSZN010000025.1, read as the reverse complement.
AGCTCGGGCACAAGAAGTATCTCGCGGTCCGGCTCGTTCCCGCCCCCGATACGGAAGCCGCCGGCAATGGAGACGCGGACCAGTCCTCCGCCGGCGATCCGGCGACCCCATGAAACACCGTTTTTTCCCGTTTTATTTCATTTTGCGGTTGATTTTTCCATTTTTCATGGTATGATACTGCATGAATCACTGTTTTTCCTGAGACCAACACCAAAGGAGCATCGGCATGTTCTGTAAAAACTGCGGCAGACAAATCCCGGACGATGCGGCATTCTGCCCCGCGTGCGGTTCCAAACGGTCCGGCGGCAACAATAATACATACGACGAGCAGTCCAGACGCGACATCAGAAGCCTCCCGGATTACGCGAAGGAAAAAGACCTGAACCGTTCGGGGTACGCGGTCGACTCCGACCGGTCCAAGTTCAGTCTGTCCGGCAATTCCGGGCAGAAGAAATTCAGCCTGTCCGATCCCGGACAGAAAAAGTTCAGCCTGTCCGATTCCGGGCAGAAGAAATTCAGTCTCTCCCAGCAGAACAAGGATCCCGGCAACGGCATTGTCCGCACCTCCGTGAACCCCCCCCCTGCGCCGCCGGCGCCGTCCCCACAGCCGCCGACGCCGTCACTTATTAAGCCATCGGCGCCGTCCCCCAAGCCTTCGGCGCCGTCACTTATTAAGCCATCGGCGCCATCTCCCGAGCCATCGGCGCTTTCTCCAAAGCCCGTCGGTTTCGTGAACCCGCTCAAAGACTCCGGAAAGACCATTTTCCACGACGAACCGGCGGCGAATGAAGCGACGGCAAATCCGGAACAGCCTGCCGCGCCCGGACAGGACGGGCGCATCGCGCCGGAACGATCCGCCGGGCCCGCCGCGCAGTCCGCGGTGAACGATTTCTACAACGGGACCGCGGGCGGCAGCCCGAACGGTGCATCCGGCGGGGAAACGGGATTCGTGAACCCGCTGAAAGAGTCGGGACAGGAGATCCACTGGGGCAGCGACGGCGACCGCAACGAGGCGAAAAAAGCCGAAGCCGCGGGCGATCCCGCCGTGATCGACTCGCACCTGGGATTCGCGATCTTCTCGACGATCTGCTGCTGTCCCCCCACCGGGATCGTGGCGATCATTTTCGCGTCGATGGTCTCCCAGCAGATTCAGGCGGGCAATTACGAACAGGCGCAGAAATACTCGAACCTCGCAAAGACCTTCTGCTGGATCTCCATTTTCCTGGGACTTTTCTGCTGCGGCGGATCCTCCATACTCAGTTCGTTTGAAGAAGCCGCGTCTGCTGCGGCAGGGGCGGCTGCGCCCTGATCCGGATCGCCTGAAACACGGGAAATCGACATCATGTTCTGCATGCACTGCGGCCAGGAACTCCCGCCCGAGGCAGTTTTCTGTCTCCGTTGCGGACAGAAGGTGGAAACGGCTTCGGACGCGCCCGCTGAAACAACGCCCGCGCAGTCCGCGCCGGAACCGCCGGCCGGGTCCCCCGCCCCGCCGCCGAAAGTCGACTGCGGATTCACGCTCGCCATCATCGCGGTCGCAGTCGGCAGCGTGATCGGCATCGTAGCTCTGATCTATGCCGTGCTGGCGTCGAACATGGTTCAGAACGGCGATTACGAAGGCGCCCGGCGGGCGGCGCGCACCGGAAAAATCTGGAGCTGGACCGCCATCATCCTTTCCGCAATCGCACTGTGCCTGGGATTGCTCATTCTGTCGGGTGTTGTGAATCTGATGTCTTACGATCAGTCGCCGCAACATTCAGGCGACATCCTGTGGCGCATTGTGGACTTGATCGCGCCCGGTCTGAGGGAACTTTTGGACTAGACCGCCCAATCCGACGCCATGAAAAAAACACAGTTCAGAAAACAGGATTTGATCGCGCTCGGAGTGCTCCTCATTTTGGGAGCGGCGGCATGTATCGTCCTGCTGCTGGTCCCGCCGGGCAGCCCCCACGCGAAATGGCTGCCGAAATGCATGTTTCACCAGCTGACCGGGCTGTACTGCCCCGGCTGCGGCGCGACGCGCGCGCTGTCGGCGCTGCTGCATGGCGACATCAAGGCAAGCCTGCACAACAACGCGCTTCTGATTCCCCTGGGCGTGACGCTCTTCGTCCTGATCGCAAAGCCGGAAATCTCCCTCAAGCGGCCCGTCGCGTTCGCGATCGTCACGATCGTGCTGTGCTTTACGGTCCTGCGGAACATCCCGGCCGCGCCGTTCACGTACCTGGCGCCGATCCCGTTGCCGTAGCCTCAAGACAAGCTCAGAAAAAACGCGCGCGCACGACCGACGCGAGCCCGATCAGCACGAGCGCGGCAGACAACAGGAAAAGCCAGAGCCTGCGGAACATCAGGGCACGCCGGGCGCGGCTCTCGATATTCTGCCCGCGATCCTGCCCGCTGTTCGAGATCTTCAGATGATTGGCGGCGGCGCCCCCGCTCGCGATGCGTTTCGAGCCCGTTTTCATCACCAGCGGATCGTCCCGTTGAACGCCGCGATGAGCGCGGCCCCGATCAGAAGCGACGCCAGGATGACAGACACGATGACCGGGAAGAAGATGCCCCAGCCGATGCGGCAGAGCTGCCCGAAGGTGACCGATCCCCAGTCAATGGCGTCGAACGAGGATGTGGACGATTTTTGCGGCTGGATCGGAATGCTCTGCGTCGTCGCGCCGGATTCCGCGATCATGCGGCAGGCTTCCAGGCGGAGTTCCTCGAGGCGGCGGGACTCCGCCGCGATCTGGGACTGCGTCGCCACGCCGTCGACATCAAGCGGAGATTCCTTGTTCAGTTCGGCGGCGATGGACGCGAGATGCTCCCGGCGCGGCTTGAGGACCTGAAGCGCCCGTTCGGAATCCACGATCGCGTGGTCGATCCCGGCGAGAGATTCCGCGATCCGCACGGCAAGGTCGCGCCGGGACAGGCGGAAATCGGTCACGCGCCGCTGCATCGCCTCGGAAAGCGGCTTGGAAACGGCAGGCTGCGGCTGAGGTTGGGGCTGGGGAGGCTGGGGCAGCGATTGCGGGAGCGGCTGCGGAAGAGGCTGAGAGGCGTTCTGCTCGGAATTGCTTCCTTGCATGAAAGCCGGATTCACGGCGCCGGAAATATCGATTCTGTGCAGTTCGTTCAGGAGAGAATTGTTTTTTTCCATGGGGCAGACTCCGGCAATGATGAAACGGGATGAACGCGGGACCGCAAACCGTAAAATTCCAAACACCGTCCCGCACTCACAATATAGCCCGGAAAACGGAAAAAACCACCGGAAAACGGAAAAAAAGGCGAAAAAAAACGTTTCCGGCTTGCCTTTTTTCAAAAATATAGTATAGTTCAAAGATACATTCTGACTTTTCACCCCGTACCAATGGAGTTCTGATATTATGAAAAACGGCGATCTCAGCGGCACCATCGAACGCGCCAGGCTTGCAGGGCGCATCGCCATCATCTCCCTCATCCTGTCTTTCATCCTCGCGGTCGTCGTGATCGTGGCGGGCCCGGCGACGAAATGGGCGGGCCTGGAGACCTTCACGCTCTCGCTCTACCCCGTCACGCTGGCGTTCCTCTTCTCAGTCTGCGCCCTCGTGCATTCCGCGTTCCTGCGGAAGATGGCGGAGGAGGAACAGGAAAAGCTCATCCTGGAACAGCGCAAATCGAACGTGAACTCCATCCTCGACGTGAGCGAAGACGTCCGGTTCACCGCCAGGCGCACGCTCGAAAACTTCAACAAGTACATCCCGTCCGCCGTCTCGCTCCTCGTCTTCCTGCTCTCCGTGCCGGCGTTCTGGTACTTCTGGAAACACTCCACGCTCGGCGCCGCCGATCCCGCCACGCTCGTGCTGACCCCGAAGAACCCGATCAACCTGGCGTTCCTCGGCGCGATCTCGGCGCTCTTCGCGTACTTCACGGGCGTGTTCCTGGTCGGTCAGTCCCGCATCCGCGAGTTCCGCTATCTGCGCCCGGTCGGCAGCTGGCTGATCTGCTTCGCCATCGTGCTGTTCGTGAGCGCGGTCTCGGCGCTGTTCATCAACTACGGCAAGACCGGCTGGGCCGCGCCGCTCACCAAGATCTTCTTCTGGATCCTCGCGGTCTTCGCCGCCGAACACCTCGTGAGCTTCATCATCGAGTTCTACCGCCCCCGTACGCTGGAGGAGGTCCGCCCGGTCTACGAAAGCCGTCTGCTCGCGATCTTCACCGAGCCGGGCGGCGTGGTGCGCAACATCTCGGATTCGCTGGACTACCAGTTCGGATTCCAGATCTCGCGGACCGGCATCTACCTGGTCCTGCGGAAGGCGATCGTCCCGGCGCTGATGGTCTGGGCCGCGGTCCTCTGGCTCTTCACCTGCATCGCCGAGGTCAATCCCGGCGAGATCGGCATCCGCGAGGTCTTCGGCGCGGTGAACCGCGAATCCGCGCCGCTTGACGCCGGCATCCATTTCAAATTGCCGTGGCCCTGCGAGAAGATCCTCCGCGTCCCGGTCAAGAACGTGCAGGAGGCAACCCTCGGGTCCGTCCTGAACCCCGGCCGCAACGCCAAGGTCATCCTCTGGACAGGCGACAACTACCAGCACGAAAACAAGTTCCTCGTGGCGGTGAAGCAGCAGGGCAAGACCGGCGCGCAGCTCGCGTCCATCCTCGAGGTCTCGCTCCCCGTCTTCTACACCGCCGACCCCGAACGTCCGTTCGACTACGCGTTCAATTTCGACAACGTGAAGGAAACGCTCCTCGCGGTCGGCCAGGCGGAGGCGACGCGCTACTTCGCCAGCACCGACTTCATCACCGACATCTCCTCCGGGCGCGAACAGGTCGCCGTGAACCTGTACGACCGTATTCAGAAGGCGTGCGACCGCATCGGACTCGGCATCAAACTCGTCGGCATCAACATGCACGACGCGCACCCGCCCATCGGCAGCAATGAGCCGGGCGGCGGGATCGACGTCGCCGGAGCGTTCCAGGACGTCGTGTGCGCCCAGGAGGACGCCGTGAAGATGATCTCCAAGGCGAACGAGTACAGCATCACCACGGTCGAATCCGCCAAGGTCGAGTCCACGCGCATCCTCGGCGCCGCCGAAGCCTACAAGTACGACACCGCCAGCGTCGCCCTCGCGGACGCCTCCCGGTTCGAAAGCCAGCTCGAATCCTACCGGCACCTCCCCGGCATGTTCAAGCTCCGCACCTACCTGGACTTCCTCGAGAACGACTGCAGCGACATCCGCAAATACATCATATCGAACGAGATCGATGTCCGCAACCTGGTCCTGAATCTTGAGGAGAAACCCTCCCTCGATCTGCTCAACACCGACATCAATCTCCTGACCAATCCGAAATAATCCCAACCTCAAACAACCTCAGAGGGGACGCTCGGTCAGCCGGGCACGTCCTCCCGCCCGTGTTTTATTCCCGTGTTCAATCATCTTTCCAAACTCATCAAGAATCTGAAATCCGCCCTCTCCGGCGAACCGAAACAGCCGGAGGCCACGGCGGCAGCACCCGTCCGCAAGCATGACAAGAAACGCCGCCCGCGGCGGCATCCCGAGGACGCCGCGTACATCCGGCGCGCCGACAGCCGTCCGGCACCCGCCCGGGACGAAAAATCCGGCGACCCCCAGGCGAAACAGCAGTCCCGCAAGACGAAACAGCCGAAGCAGGCGCAGGACCGGCAGAAACAGCCCAAACAGCAGAAACAGCAGCAGCCCGCGCAGAAGCAGAAACAGCCCCGGCAGATACCGCCGATGCCCGCCATCGTGCCGCCGCCGGAGGAACCCGGCAAGATGCGTTTCTGCGACCTCGAACTCTCGCAGGAAGTGCTCGCCGCCGTCCAGGTCCTCGGATTCCTCTACTGCACCGAGATCCAGAAGCTCTGCCTGCCCTTCGCGCTCGCCGGACGCGACCTCGCCGCGAAGGCACAGACCGGGACCGGCAAGACCGCCGCGTTCCTTTCCACGCTCATCACGCGGTTCCTCCGCCGTCCGGTCGAGGGCGAACGCAAGCACGGCGCGCCGCGCGCCCTGGTCCTCGCCCCGACCCGCGAACTCGCGATCCAGATCCACGACGACGCCGAGGCGCTCGCCCGATTCACGAACCTGAACTGCGTCGTCATCTTCGGCGGCATGGACCACGAAAAACAGCGCCGCGAACTTGACGCGCCCATCGACATCCTCGTCGGCACGCCCGGCCGCATCATCGACTATTCGCAGAGCGGCGACCTCGACCTCTCCAAAGCCGAAGTCCTTGTGATCGACGAAGCCGACCGCATGCTCGACATGGGGTTCATCCCGGACGTCCGCCGCATCGTCTACCACCTGCCGCGCCCCGGCGTCCGCCAGACCATGCTCTTCAGCGCCACGCTCGAACCCGCCGTCCTGCGCCTCGTCGATTCCTGGATGAAGGACCCGGAATTCGTGGAGTCCGAGCCGCAGCACATCGTGACCGACCTCATCGACCAGAGGTTCTACGCCGTGCTGGACGAACAGAAGATGGCGGTGCTGCTGCACGTGATCCGCGAGGAAAAGCCCGAGCGCATGATCATCTTCGGCAACCGCAAGGACAAGAACATGTCGGTCGCCGCCCGCCTCTTCGAATACGGCGAGGACGCCGAGCTCCTGTCCGGCGACGTGCCGCAGGAAAAACGCCTGAAGATCCTCGACCGGTTCCGCGAGGGCAAGACGCGCATCCTCGTCGCCACCGACGTCGCCGCGCGCGGCATCCACGTGGACGGCATCAGCCACGTCGTGAACTACGACCTGCCCGAACAGGCGGACGACTACGTGCACCGCATCGGACGCACCGGACGCGCCGGCGAACACGGCATCAGCATCAGCTTCGCCGACGAGTTCGGCTCGTTCGTGCTGCCCCAGCTGGAACAGTACACCAAGTGCGAGATCAAGACCGTCCAGCCTCCGCAGGAATGGCTGGAGCTCCCCGAAAAAACACGCGAACTCCCGCCCGAGGAACGCGCCCGCATGAACCGCCGCCACGGCGGATCCGGCGGCGGACGTCCCCATCGCGGCGGCGGACGACGGGGCCGGAGATGACTATGCCGGGGGATATAAACGCCCCGTGTCCGAGCGCAGCCGGACACTGCCGCAGTGGAGACACCGTCTCCCCTGGAATCACGGTCGTCCTGGACCGTCTCCGCAGCGCGCACAACACCGGCAATATCTTCCGTCTGGCGGAGGCGCTCGGAGCGAAAGAGGTGATCTGCTGCGGCTACACCCCCTGCCCGCCTCACCCCAAGCTCGCGAAAACAGCCATGGGCGCGGACACGATGGTCCCGAGCAGGTCGTTCCCGACCGCGCTCGACGCCATCCGCGCGCTCCGCGAGGAGACGCCCGGCATCGAGGTCCTCGCGGTCGAACCGCTCCCGGAGTCCGTCGACGCATGGCGCTACCCGTACCGTTTCCCGGTCGCGCTGGTCTTCGGCAACGAGGCGCTCGGGATCTCGCCCGAGGCGCTGGAAGCCGCCGACGCGACCGTCGGACTGCCGATGTTCGGCGAGAAGGCGTCGATCAACGTGGGCAACTGCGCGGCGGTCGTCCTGTACACCGCGGCCGCGAAATTCCTCGCGGATTCGCATAAGGAGATGACACCATGAACGTTCAACCCGGCAAAGACTGGAAGTTCTTCCTCTTCGGACAGCACACCGAGGCGCTGCGCGACGACCTGAAACGCCGCGGCGCGCGCCTCACGGACGCCCCCGGCAAGGCCGACCTCATCATCCCCTGCGGCGGCGACGGCACGCTCTTCACCGCCGAACTCCGGTGGCCCGGCCGCCTGAAATACCCCATCCGCGACTCCGCCACCGCCCCTCGCTGCCCCGCGCACGGCCTCGACACCCAGCTCGACGCGTTCTTCGCGGGCGAACTGAAGACGACCCGGCTGCCGAAGCTCTCCGGCCGCGCGAACGGGCGAGAGCTCTTCGCCATCAACGACATCTTCCTGCACAACCAAATGCCCGTGACCGCGCTCCGCTACAGCGTCTCCATCGACGGCGCCATGTACGCCCGCGAGGTCGTCGGCGACGCCGTCGGCGCCGCCACCATCCACGGCTCGACCGCGTACTACCGCAGCATCACCCACAGCATCTTCCGCACCGGCATCGGGCTGGCGTTCAGCAACAGCACCGAGCTCGTCAACCACCTGGTCCTGCCCGAAAACTCCCTGGTCCGCATCGACATCCTCCGCGGGCCCGCCGTCATGGTCGCCGACAACTCCGAGGAGACCGTGCTCGTCGAAGTCGGCGGAT
>JAFSZN010000024.1 GCA_017455665.1 Lentisphaeria bacterium | reverse complement strand
CGTTCGAGGCCGCGCTTCTGCCCGAATCCTGGTTCAAGTTCCTGAATCTCCCGGTCGTGAGCTACGCGATCCCCGCCCTGATCTGCGTGGGACTGGCGCAGCTCAAGTACCGCCCGAACAAACTCCGTGCGCTCGCCGTGAAGAAGGCGCTGCGCGTCCTGACCGAAAAACAGCCGCAGGACGGCGGGTTCCTGGAGGCCGCGCCGCTGACCGGATTCTGCGTGATCTGCCTCTGCGCCGCCGGACTGCGCGAACATCCCGCGGCCGGGCTTGCGGTCCGGTTCCTGACGGAAAGCCAACGGACGGACGGCTCGTGGCCGATCGACCGCGATCTGCGCCTCTGGACGACTTCGCTCGCGCTGGACGCGCTTGCACCGGCGCTTTCCGAGGAAGAAAAAACATTCTATCGCGCCCGGATGCTGTCGGCGCAGACGAAAACGGTCCATCCGTTCACGCGTTCGGAACCGGGCGGCTGGGCATGGACGACGCATTCCGGCGGCGTGCCTGACGCGGACGACACGTCGGCGGCGCTCATCGCACTTCACGGACTCGGCGAACCCGCCTCGGACGCGGTCTGCCGGGGCATCGCCTGGCTCCTGAAACTCCAGAATTCCGACGGCGGCATCCCGACCTTCTGCAAAGGCTGGGGCAAACTGCCGTTCGACCGGAGCTGCCCGGACATCTCCGCCCACGCGTACAAGGCGTTCACGCTGTACGAAAACAGCCTGCCGCCCGCCCTGAAACGCCGCGTGGCCCGCGCGAAACGGCGCATCATCCGGTATCTTCAGAGTGTTCAGCGCCCGGACGGCTCGTTCGTCCCGCTCTGGTTCGGCGACCAGACGAATCCCGCGAAGGAGGCGCCCGCCTACGGCAGCGCGGTCGTGCTGTCGCATCTGAACGGCGAGGATCTGCCGTTTCTGGAGAAAACGCGCGAATTTCTGCGAAAGACCCGAGGCGAAGACGGCCTGTGGGGAACGGTCTGCGTTTCCGCCCGCTGTGCGGTCGCTCTGAACTTGGACGGCGCATTTCTGAAACCTTATGCGGACCATCCCGAGTCGCTCCCGCTCGAACCGATCGGGCTGTACTTCGCGCATCTCTGGTACAGCGAGGAGCTGTATGCGCCGGTCTTTCTGGCGAAGGCGGTGGGATCATGAACGCGCGCGCCCTGAATTTCATTCTGAAAGCGCTTGCCGTCGTCATCGCCTGCCTCGGCATCTGGCATTACCTGACGTTCACCACGCCGCGCCATGTGGAGTACGCGGAACCCGTCCGCGACAAGTCCGAGAACCGCGTCGTGAAGAAGATGACGACGCGGATCGGCGCTGACTTCAAGAAGTTCGAGTCCGAGGCGAAGATTCAGGCGTTCGAGGCGGAATGGCCGTGTTTCCGCGGCTCCGCGCGCGACAATCTGGCGAAATACGACGGACACCTGACCAGGACCTGGGGCGAATCCGGTCCGAAAGTCCTCTGGCGGAAGCCGCTCGGCGAGGGATACTCCGGCGCGATCATCGCGGGCGGCCGCGTGTACGTGCTGGACTACGTCGAGGAGGAATCGTCCGACGCCCTGCGCTGTTTCGAGTTGTTCAGCGGCGAAGAACTCTGGCGTCGCGGCTACAAGAACCCGATCCGCCGCAACCACGGCAAATCCCGCACGATCCCGGCGTATTCGGACGGCGTGGTCGTGACGCTCGGCCCGGCGGCGCATGTGATGGCGGTCGACGCGGATTCCGGCGATCTGCTCTGGACGCGCGACCTGGTGGAAGCCTACGGCTGCGAGATCCCGCAGTGGTACGCCGGACAGTGCCCGCTGATCGAAGACGGCAAGGTGATCCTCGGCGTCGGCGGGGAGAAAGTCCTGATGACCGCGCTCGACCTGAGGACGGGCGAAACGGCCTGGGAGACGCCGAACGACCACGGACTGAAGATGTCGCATTCCTCCGTCGTATCCGCGACGCTGTGCGGCACGAAACAATACATCTACGCCGGGATCGGCGGCATCTGCGCCTGCGACACGCAGGGAAAACAGCTTTGGATCTGCACGAAATGGAAACCGGCGGTCTGGGCGCCCACGCCGCTCGCCATCGGCGACGGCAGGCTGTTCCTGACGGCGGGATACGGCGCGGGCTCGGCCACGCTCGCCGTGAAGATGGACGGCGACGTTTTCTCCGCCTCGATCGAACAGGAATGGAAGCCGACGCAGGGGCCCGCGTCCGAACAGCAGACCCCGATCCTGATCGGCGACACGATGTTCGTGATCCAGCCGAAGGACGCCGGAGCGCGCCGCGCGGAGTTCATCGCCGCGGACGTTTCCGCGCTGCCCGCGGTCAAGTCGGAAAGCGGCAAGGACGCCCGGTTCGGGCTCGGCCCGTACCTCTACGCCGACGGCGCGTTCTGGATCCTGGACGACGAGGGCGTACTCTCGGTTTACGAATACAAAGACGACCGGTTCGAACGGCTGGCGGCCCACAAGATCCTGCCCGGCGCGGATTCCTGGGGGCCGATCGCGTTCGCCGGAGGACTTATGATCTTACGGGACAGCACCTCGATGGTGTGTCTCGATCTGCGAAATGAGGTGCAGCAATGAAAATGACTCGCAGGGAATTTCTTGTCTGGCTCGGCGGCACGTTCTGCCTCGGCATGCTCGGCTGGCTGGTCGGACGCAAACTCCGGACCGTGCCGGAACCCGTGCCGGAAGCCCCGTTCGAACCGCCGATGTTCGCGGTGCGTCCGAAGCACACTCTGAACGGCGTGAGTTTTCAGGTGGACCGCGCGAAACGCACCGTGCTGGCGAACCTCGAGTCCGGCGGCCTCGTGTGGGAATCGCGCGGCGAGGACAAATTCATCGTGCCGGGGGCGGCGTTCCCGCTCGACCTGTCGCAGGACGGCGAGCTCTGGGTGGCGAACATCGGACGCAAGCGGCTGGAACAGCTCGACCCCGCCACGGGACGATTCATCGCCTCGTGGGAACCCCGCGAAGCGTTCGGCGGCTGCTGCAATCCCGTGCGGTTCGCCGCGCTCCCCGGCGGGCGGTTCGTGACGATGGAAAAAGGCGTCCGGCGCGCGTGCGTGTATCTGCCGTCCGGCGAACTCGAACGCGTCATCACGGACAATCTTTCCGATTCCGAGTTCAACTATTACCTGGGACGCGACGGCGGCAGGGTGCATCTTTACGACACCGGCACGAAACGGCACTGGGAGGTCTCCTGATGACGAAACATGACCGCACCATGACCCGCCGCGAATTCCTCGGCTGGAGCGCCCGGTTCCTGCTGCTGGGCGGACTCGCCGCGCTGGTGTTCCGCCGCCGGGATCCCGGTCCCGGCGAAACGACGCAGGACACCTGCACCGACCCGAAGGGCTACTGCCGGACATGCTCCGCGCTGAAATACTGCGGCCACCCGACCGCGCGTTCGTTCAAGGCCGCGCAGGCGCAATCGCGGGAGGATTCACGCTCATGACCCGCCGCGACCTGCTCAGACTGGGATTCCTCGCCGTGATCACGGCTCCGTTCGCCGCGCTTTTCCGGAAGCGCGCCGAGACGGGGACGGGATATTTCTGGCAGATCGACCCGGACAAATGCGTGCAGTGCGGCAAGTGCGAAACGGAGTGCATCCTGCCGCAGTCCGCGGTGAAGTGCGTGCACCAGTACGCGTCCTGCGGCTACTGCCTCTTCTGCAGCGGGTACTACCAGGACAAGCGCATCGAGTTCAACACGGCGGGCGAGAACATGCGCTGTCCGACCGACGCGATCATCCGCACCTACGTGGAGGATCCGTATTTCGAGTACAAAATCGACGAGGAACGCTGCATCGGCTGCGGGAAATGCGTGAAGGGCTGCCTGTCGTTCGGCAACGGCTCGCTGTTCCTGCAGGTCCGGCGCGACCTGTGCAAGAACTGCAACGAATGCCGCATCGCGAAAGCGTGCCCCGCCGATGCGTTCGTGCGTGTGCCGGCCGACCATCCGTACATCTACCGCAAGCCGCCGGAGGTGAAGTCATGATCCCGCGTTTCGACCTCCTGTTCGCGGCGCAGGCGCGGTTCCCGGCTCCCGAGTTCGAATCCTACACGCTGCCGAAGATGTCGCTGGAGGAACTCGCCTCCGACTCCGTGCTGTGGCGCGTGCTGATCCTCGCGGCGTTCCTCGCCGCCGGGACCTGGTTCTTCTATAAATTACGCTCCCGCAAGGCGCTTCTGGCGTATTCCGTCGCCGGGCTCGCCGTGTTCGGGTTCCTCTTTGCGTCCTGTCCGTGCCCGGTCGGCATGTTCCAGAACGTCGCCGAGGGGCTTGCGAACGGTTCATACATCCAGCCGGGGGTGCTGCTGCTCTTCGCGCTTCCGCTGGCGGTCGCGTTGTTCGCCGGACGCGTCTTCTGCGGCGGAGCCTGTCCGCTCGGCGCGGTCCAGGAGCTGCTGCACTGGAAGAGCGTGTTCGTCCCGCGTCCGCTGGACCGGATCCTGCGCCTGTTCCCGGTGCTTCTGCTGCTCGTCTTCACGGTTTGCGCGATCTACGGGATCGGATTCCCGCTGTGCTACCTGGAGCCGTACCTGCCGGTCTTCCTGCTGGACTTCGCCACGCCGTTCGCGATCCTGAGCGCGGCCTTCCTCGCCGCCGGACTCTTTGTCTCGCGTCCCTTCTGCCGGTATGTCTGCCCCTACGGAGCCCTGCTCCGGTTCTTCTCGTACTTCTCCCTGCTCAAGCCGCAGATCACCTCGCACGAATGCGTGAACTGCCGTCTGTGCGAACAGGGCTGTCCGAACGGCGCGATCCTGCCGCCCGAGGGAGCGGGGAGCACGTCGGAACACCGCAGCGGATTCCGGCGCATCTCGATGCTGACCGCCCTGATCCCGTTCGCGCTGTTCGCGGGCGGGTTCTTCGGGTATTTCTGTGCGCCCGTTTTGAGTTCGTTCCACCGCGACGTGCGGCTGGTCCGCGAACTGGACGCCGGGATCAGGAGCGAGGCCGTGGAAGCGTTCGAAAGCACCACGACCACGCGCGAAGAACTCCGAGCCCGTGCGATCAAGCTTCAGAACGGCGTCCTGCTCGCCTCGACCGCCGCGGGCGTGCTGTTCGGAGCGGTCGTGATGGCGGAACTGATCGCGGAGGCGCGCCGCCGCAAGGAGGAGGAAGTCTATACGATCGACCCGTCGCTTTGTTTCTGCTGCGGCCGGTGCTACGCCGCATGTCCCCTGGAACGCAAGGAGAAATCCCATGAAAAATGACGAAATACGCCGGACCCTGCGGTTTCTGCAATGGACGGCTTTGACATTCATCCTGACGCTAGGCATGCTGCTGGCGTACGACATGTACCGGAGCCGCGCCCCGATCAAACAGGCGCAGGACAGACTCGCCGCGCTGAAACAGCAGGACCTGGCGGACGCGAAGCTGTCGCAGACCGTGCGCGACCTGGACTACCTGTACCGGTCCGCGTATTTCCAGACGAAGGACAAACAGCGCCGGGGCGTGCTCCTGCTCGGGATCGCGTTCTTCGTGCTCTGCGGACTCTTCGGCGCGGAGATGTTCGTCTTCGCGCCGAAACTGAAGGTGCCGCGCGGCACGGGCGCTGTCCCGGAGAAGGAACGCCGCCAGCTGCTCGTTTTCGCGTCCTGCGGGATCGTCGTGCTGGCCGCCGCGCTCGCGGTCCTGCGGATCGTGCTTGTCCCGGCGGAGACGAAGCCGGCGGCTCGGCTCGCGGACGCGCAGGGCGGCACACCGGGAGAGAAGAATGAAACCGGGCCCGCCGCCGTCCCGACCGAACAGATCGACCTGCTTGCCGCGCTTGAGGCGGAAAAGACGCAATGGCCGCAGTTCCGCGGGTCCATCCTGCCGAACGCCAATGCGCTCCCCGCAAACTGGGATTTCCAGGAGAAATGGAACAGCCCGGTGGAGCTTCCCGGCAACAGTTCGCCGGTGATCTGGGACGACCTCGTGTTCCTGTCCGGCGGCGACGGCGCCAGCCACGCCGTATTCTGCTACGACGCCAATTCCGGCGAGCTGAAATGGAAAACGGACGCGCCTCCGCCCGCGAAGATGCCCGAAGTGACGGAGGACAACGGCTACGCATCGCCGACCCTGTGCGTGGACTCGAAACGCGTCTACGCGGTCTTCGCCACCGGCGAAGTGATCTGCCTCGGTCACGACGGCAGGACCCTCTGGCACAAACAGCTGCCCGATCCCGTCATCATGTACGGATACGCGTCCTCGCCGCTCTTGCTCGGCGACAAACTGGTCGTGCAGTACGACCTGGACGAGAAACAGACGGTGTTCGCGCTGAACGTGTTCACTGGCGAAACGGTCTGGAAGACCGAGCGGGAAGCCTCGGCCTCGTGGTCGTCGCCGCGCGGATTCGTGGCGGACGGCAGGGGCATGATCTTCACGGCGGGCAACATGCTCGCCGAAGTGTTCAGTCTCGACGACGGCAAAGTGCTGTGGTCGCAGGAGTGCATGGGCGGGGAAGTCGCGACCTCGGCGACCTCGGACGACGGCATCATCTATTTCTCGAACACCGGCGCGTTCACCGGTGCGTTCCGTGCCGCGGACGGCGAGATCCTGTACAACAACGAAGACGTGCCCGCGCCGGACGTGGCGTCGCCCGTCCTCTGCGGCGGCCAGTTCCTGCTCTTCGGCAGCGGCGGTACGATCATCGCCATCGACGCGAAGGACGGCCACGAACTCTACGAGGAGGACCTCGACAACGGCTTCTACGCGTCCCCGGTCGCGGTCGGCGGAAAGGTCGTGGCGGTCAACCTGGACGGCGACCTGTTCGCGTTCGCGCCCGGCGAGGACAAGATCGAAACCGAGGGGAAATACTCCCTCGGGAAGAAAGTCGTCTGCGTTCCGGCGTTCCATCGCGGCAACCTGATCCTCCGCACCTCCGAAAATGAACTCATCTGCCTGGAGCCGAAGCCATGACGCACGATTCTCCGCACCTCGGCCTCATCGACCCGCTTCTGCCGGAGCTCATCGCGCTTCAGCGGCGCGACCGCTGCCTGCTGCCGGAAGCGATGGCGGAGCTCGCACGCCGCCTGAACGTGCCGCTGAACCGCGTGTACAGCGTGGCGAGCTTCTACCAGGCGTTCCGGTTCACGCCGTGCGGCAAACACCAGATCAAGGTCTGCGTCGGCGCGGCGTGCTACGTGAAGGGCGCGGAGCACGTCTACGAGGCGTTCCGCAGGCATCTGAACATTCCGGAGGACGGCGACACCTCGCCGGACGGTCTGTTCACGGTCAGCAAGGTCGCCTGCCTCGGCTGCTGCATGCTCGCGGTGGCGGTGCAGATCGACCGGCACATCTTCGGACACGTCACGCCGTCGACCGTCGGCAGGGTCGTCCGGGATTTCCTGCTGATGGTCCGCGACGAGGAAGCCGCCGCGCAAAACGACGCCCGGGCGGACGCGAGGGAAAAACGGCAGCCGGAGATCCGCATCTGCCGGTGTTCCTCCTGCCGCGCCGCCGGAAGCGGACGCATCTTCGACGCTTTCGAGGAGGAACGCCGCGCGGGCAAGTTCGATTACAAGGTCAAGGAAGTCGGCTGTCACGGCATGTCCTACCGCGCGCCGCTCGTGACGGTCGTGCTGGAAAACGCGGTCTATCATTACGACAACGTGCAGGAATACGACGTGCGCGGCATCGTGGCGCAGCATTTCTCCACGAAGGAGCTTGCCTGGAAAAGCCGGGCGTTCCTGGACGCCTTCTACAGCCGCCGTCCGCAGGGCTGCATGAAGCTCGCCGAACTGCCGCCCGAACTCGATAAACTGCGGCTCGTCACGAAGAACAGCGGCATGGACGACCCGGAATCGCTCGACGACTACCGGGCGCATGGCGGATTCGCCGCGTTCGGCCGCGCCCTCGCCATGACGCCAGCGCAGATCGTGGACGAGCTGAAACGCTCCAAGTTGCGCGGACGCGGAGGCGGCGGATTCCCGACCGGGGAGAAATGGCGCATGGCGCTGGAGGCTCCGGGCGAGAAAAAAGTCGTGATCTGCAACGCCGACGAGGGCGACCCCGGCGCGTTCATGGACCGGATGCTCATGGAGTCGTACCCGTACCGTGTGCTGGAGGGCATCCTGATCGCCGCCCGCACGGTCGGCGCGTCGCTCTCGATCATCTACATCCGCGAGGAGTATTCCCAGGCTGTGTCCGTGCTGGAACGCGTGATCGCGAAGCTCCGCGCGTCCGGCATCTTCGGTTCGCTTCCGCCCGGATTCGACATCGTGCTCTTCCGTGGCGCGGGCGCGTTCGTCTGCGGCGAGGAGACCGCCCTGCTGGAATCTATCGAAGGCAGGCGCGGCATCCCCCGGAAACGTCCGCCGTTCCCCGTGAACAGCGGCCTGCGCGGACTTCCTACGCTCATGAACAACGTGGAGACGTTCGCGTGCGTGCCGATCATTCTGGCGGACGGCGGCGCGGTCTTCAACGCCGTCGGCACGGACGAATCGCACGGCACCAAGGCGTTCGCGCTCGCCGGGAAGGTCCGGCACGGCGGCCTGATCGAGGTGCCGATCGGCATCACCATCGACGAGATCGTCGAGCAGTACGGCGGAGGCGCGGAGAAAAACCACACCGTGAAGGCGGTCATGATCGGCGGCCCTTCCGGCGGGTGCATCCCCCGGAGCCATTTCGACATCCGCGTCGACTACCAGACGCTTCAGAAAAACGGCGCCATGATGGGCTCGGGCGGCCTCATCGTGATCGACGAATCCGACTGCATGGTGGACATCGCGCTGTATTTCCTGCGGTTCCTGCGAAGCGAATCCTGCGGGAAATGCGTGATGTGCCGCGAGGGCGTGCCGCACCTCTGCTCGCTCGTCGAATCCCTCACGCGCAAAGGCACGAAGCCGCCCGGACTTCTCGACCGCATCGAAAATCTCGCGCGCATGATCCAGCAGGGGTCGCTCTGCGCGCTCGGACGCACGGCGCCGAACATGGTATTGAGCGCGCTTCACGAGTTCCACGGCGAATTCGAGGCGCATCTGGACAACGAATGTCCCGCCGGAAAGTGCATGGAGCTGACCGAATTCCGGGTCACGGACGACTGTATCGGCTGCACGAAGTGCATTCAGGCGTGCGCCGCCGGCGCGATCGAATGCGAGCCGCTGGATTCCGCGCGCATCCTCTCCGAATCGTGCGTCCGGTGCGGCGTCTGCCGTTCGGTCTGCCCCGAACATGCCATCGTGAACCCGTGCAAAGAGCGCCCGGAACAGGAAGTGCCGTTCCGCGAGGAGCCGCACGCCGCGCCCGTCGACGGCGACGTGATCGTGATCGACGGCGTGGGACACCCGTTCGTGCCGGGGAAAACCATGCTGGACTATATGAAACAGCTCCCCACGCTCTGCTACATGGAATGCGGCGGGACCGGTGCACACTGCATGGTCTGCGCGGTCTGGGACGCGGTCCTCGGCCGGTTCATCCCCGGCTGCGAACAGCTCCTTCAGCGCGGCCACGTCTACGAAACGAACTCGGACCGGGTCAAAGCGTTCCGCAAGGAGGCGCTGTCGCTCATGCTGGTCCGCCACGATTTCCGCTGCGGGTCCTGCGCCGCGAAGGGCAAGTGCAGATTCTTCGATTATGTCCGTGAATACGGCGCGCGCACGGCGAAAAACGAGCTGAAATATCCTGCGCCCGTCGAAACGCCGCATCTGGTGTTCGACGGCGGCAGGTGCATCCTCTGCCAGCGGTGCGTCGGGGTGTCCGGCGAAAAACTCGCCGTGCATTTCCGCGCCGACCACGCGACGATCTCGCCCGGCCCTGACGGCTGGGAGTCGCTGGATGCCGATATCGCCTCGACTGTCTGCGCGGTCTGCCCGACCGGGGCGCTCACGTTCAAGCATGGAGCCGGACAATCATGAACAAAGCGCTCCGGTGGATCGTCCTTCTTCTGTTCTTTCTGCTCGGCGCGGGATGTTTCGTGCTGTATTTCAGCATGTCGTCCGACGACGCCGAAAACGAGGAAAAACAGGCGGTTACGGGGACGCTTCTGACCGGGACCGTGCCGCTCGGCAAGCTCACCGTGCTGTCCGGCGGTTCGCTGGCGGCGGGAAACGGCCGCGGCGAGGTCGTGTTCCTGCGGCCGGGACAGAAGCCACAGACCGTACATGTCACCCCGACGTCGATCTCCGCGCCCGTGACGGAATCGGATAGCGTTTACTACGTCGGCGACGAGGGCGGCACGTTCGCGGCATTCACGCCGGACAAAGGCGT
>JAFSZN010000023.1 GCA_017455665.1 Lentisphaeria bacterium | reverse complement strand
GTACCACTGGTGGTCGATCACGAAGACGTTCCAGCCGAACGGCTTCAGCTGTTTGACCATGGCTTCCGCCTGTTCCTTCGCCTGCGCCTCGGTGAGGCTGAGCCCGAAACAGTCGAAGCTGTTCCAGCCCATCGGCGGGGTCGGGGCCCAGTCGTGGAAATCGGCGGCGGAAAGCGTGGCGGCGGCAGCGAGCGCGACGCCCGCGGCGGAGAGAGAACGGATCGGGAGTTTCATGGATGCACCTCCGGTTGAAATGATGTATGTTTGAGTTCAGATTTGAAGCGAGGAAAAGGATTTGTCAGAAATATACCATGCGAAAGCGTTTCCGCCATATTAGTTTTAGCCAAAAGTATATATTTTTTGTTCAAATCTTTTGACAAAAGGCGGGAAGAAACGTTAAGAAACGTGCGAGCCTTGCTTCAGACCTCATTCCCGTGTTTGGAGAACTCGCAGCCGCAGTAGTTCTGACGGTAGAGGTTGAGCTTGCGGCAGAGTTCGAGCGAACGCAGGTTGCCGCCGCCTTTCTTGAAGTCCCACGGTTCGAACGCCTCGCCCCACTGCGCGCCGATCCCGTGGATCACGCGCGAATCCTTCTGCGGACCGAGCGTGAGCGTGGTCGTGAAGTGCGCGCCGAGGCGTTCCGCGAAAACGGCCGCGCGTGTAAGCTGCCATTGGAAACACCGCCTGCACCGCGCGCCGCGTTCCGGGCAGGCGGCGAAATCCGGCACGGAGGACACGAATCCGAGCCAGGCGGCATGGTCCCATGGGTCGGTCTCCACATGCAATCCGTAGTAGTCGGCGAGCGTCTTCAGCGCGTCCAGGCGGCGCAGGTATTCCGCCTCGGTGTCGAGGTTGGAATTCGAGAAGAGCAGCGTGATGCGGCGTCCGTCGTCGAGCACGGGCGCGATGCTTCCGGCGGCGCACGGGCCGCAGCAGCAGTGCATCAGGAGCGGGATCGCGGGATCGGTGTGTTTGTCGTGAGGGCAGGGGGTCATAACAAAAACTGTTCGTGGTTTTTCTTCCGGAAAATATAATCCGGCATGGAACAAAAAGCAAGCGGAGCGGTCAATTTTATGGAGAATAGCGAAAAAGCGTGTTTGCAAAAACATGTTTTAAGGGCTATATTAATATGCTGACAATGTTATTCCGATTCGATTTCGGAACAGAAAAACCGGAGCAGAGACCATGCAGAACCAGACGTACGAAAGCAACTTCATCTTCCCCCGGCGCATGCTGTTTTTCCACGCGAACCGCTCGGCGCTTTTGATTCGCGGACTCGTGTTTTTCATCCTCGGCCTGATCGGGCTGTTCCGTCCGATAGGCAGCCTTGCCGCGGTCACGGTGATCCTCGGGATCTTTCTGCTGCTGGACGCCATGGGCGCGCTGTTCCTTTCGTTCGCGTGCCGCAGGTTTTCCGGCGTTTTCTGGTCGCTGCTGCTGTGCGCGGCTGGCATCGCGATGATCGTCCGGCCCGTGGAGGCCGACGTACTGCTCGCGGTCGTGCTCGGCGTATGGATGATCGCGACAGGCGTGGGCGAACTGCTTTCCGTTCACGTTTCCCCGAGCAGATTCTTCCTGTTCGGGTCCGGCATCCTGTCGATCCTGATCGGGATCCTGCTGGTCGCCGTGCCGTTCGCGGGACTTGCGGCGTTCTCCACGATCGTGGCGGTCCTGCTCCTGATCTCCGGGATCGAGATGCTCGTGCTGGTGTTCGGACTGCGCGTGCCCGGACTTGGAGCGGGAAAAATGAACAGGGACAAAAACACATGAAATGACACACGGCCCTTTGATTTTTCAGTTACAACGAAGACCTCGGGCGAAATGAGATAAAACGGAGTTTGCTTTATGAAAAAAGACCGGACCTGGGAAAGCTTCTATTCAATACCGCAGAAACTGTTTTCGTTCAACGCGACGCGTCCCGTGCTGCTGCTGCGCGGCCTCGTTTTGTTTGTCATCGGCATCCTCGGCGTGATGAATCCCGTCCTTGTCCTGACCACGGTCACGATGATCCTGGGCGGCGTGGTCCTGCTGTTCGCGGTCGCGGCGTTTCTGATGGCATGGAACAAAGGGCGCATTTCCGCGGCGCTTCTTGTGCTTTTCATTCTGCTCGGCATCGCCGGAGCCGGCATGCTGATCTATCCGCTGTATCTTGACATGTTCTTCATGATTGTCTGCGGCGTGTGGCTGATCTTCGCCGGCGTGTGGAGCATCCTTTCCGCGCAGAAACGTTTCGGACAGCTGGTCATGCCGATGCCCGGACTTGTCGCGGCGCTGATCGGCGTCCTGCTGGTCGTCGCGCCCTTCATCGGCGTTGCCGCCATCTCCTGGACCGCGGCGCTGCTGATGCTGCTTTTCGGGGCGCAGATGATTCTGCTCGCGCTTGGGCTGGATGCCGGGAAATGGGTGATCCCGGACGGAAAAAACAGCTATAAACGTTGATTTTGTTTTGGTTCCCCTGTCTGCCGTATGGACTGCGATCCATGCGGCATTTTTCTTGTCCGTTTCTCTGCTTGTCCGGCATTTGTATCTTGTTGATTCCATTCTATGTTTTCTTTGTGTCGTTTTGCCGGATTTGATGCCGGATCACTTGCATCGGACAGAACACGATAAAAAAAACGTGTTTTTTTTGTTTTAACACTTGCTTTTCTAAAAAAAAGAGGTATATTATAAAAAATTAAAACGATAAAACAATCTTTGCAAATGCAACAATACAACATTCTCATTTGAAAGGAGAACCCCATGCCTGACTTCAAACAGACCTTCCAGGAGGAAGTGCGCCGTCTGGCACGTAAAGAGCTCAAAGCATTTGAAGCGAAAATCAACGAACAGAAGAAGACGATCAGCGCCCTGACGAAGCGCGTCAACGAGCTGGAAAAGAAGCAAGCCGCTCCTGCTGCCGCCGAGCCCGCCGCCGAGCCCGCCGCCGAGCCCGCGCAGAGTGCTCCCGCGACGGAAGGCCGCAAGGCGCGTTTCTCTCCGAAATCCCTTGTGAAATTCCGCAAGAAATATTCTCTCTCCCAGAAGGCGCTTGCCGTCCTGCTCGGCGTGACTCCTTTCACGGTCAGCCATTGGGAAATCGGAAAGAACCGTCCGCGCACCGTCCAGATCGAAGCGTTCAGTGCCATGGCTAAGCTCGGCAAGCGCAAATTATTAGCTCTTGTGGCGGAAAAGGCGCCCGGCGAACTCCCGGCTCCGAAGAAGGCCGCTCCGAAGAAGGCGAAATCCGCGAAGAAGGACGTGAAGAACGCCGCTCCGGCGAAACGCGGACGGAAGAAAGCCGTCAAGGCGGAAAAGTCCGCTCTGGTTTCGGCTCCGGCTGAAAAGAAAGCCTGACCTTTTTCCGAAACGGAATGTTTCCCAGACGGGCTCCATGCGGGTCCGTCTTTTTTTGCCGAAAAACACAAAACGAGCTTGAAAAAGCCTGAAAACGGCTGTATAGTATTTGGATATAGTCATTACCCGAACCTGTTTCCGAACTCAAAATTAACGATATTTGGAGAAAACCGAACCATGGCAAATCCTGTCAATGTCGCGATCGCCGGCGCCACGGGCGCGGTCGGCGTCGAAATGCTCCTCACGCTCGAGAAGCGCAACTTCCCCGTCAAGAACCTGAAACTCCTCGCATCCGCGCGTTCCGTCGGCAAGACGTTCAAATTCCACGGCGAGACCGTCGCGGTCGAAGAGATGACCGAAGATTCGTTCAAGGGCGTCGACATTGCGCTGTTCAGCGCCGGCGCGTCCATCTCCAAGCAGTTCCGCGCCGCCGTCACCGCCGCGGGCGCCGTCATGATCGACAACTCCAGCGCGTTCCGCATGGAGGACGACGTGCCGCTGGTCGTGCCGGAAGTCAACGCCGCCGACGTGTTCCTGCACAAGGGCGTGATCGCGAACCCGAACTGCACCACCGCCATCATGTGCGCCCCCGTCTGGCCTCTTCATCAGGCGAAAGGCCTCCGCCGCATGGTCGTCTCCACCTACCAGGCGGCGTCCGGCGGCGGCCAGAAGGCGATGAACGAGCTCATGGAGCAGACCCGCGCGATCCTCGAAGGCAAGCCCGCCGAGGTCAAGGTCATGGCGCAGCAGATCGCGTTCAACCTCTTCCCCCACATCGACGTCTTCCAGCCGAACGGCTACACCAAGGAAGAGATGAAGATGGTGAACGAGACACGCAAGATCATGCACCTCCCGAACGTGAAGATCTCCTGCACCAGCGTCCGCGTCCCCGTGATGCGCGCCCACTCCGAATCCATCAATCTGGAATTCGAGAACGAGATCACGCCCGAGGAAGCCCGCGAGATCCTCGCCAAGGCGCCCGGCGTCCAGCTCCGCGACGATCCCGAGAACAAGGTCTATCCGATGCCCATGGAAGCCACCGGCATGTACGACGTGCTCGTCGGCCGCATCCGCCAGGATATCTCCCGCGACGACAAGCGCGGCCTCGACATCTTCATCAGCGGCGACCAGCTTCTGAAGGGCGCGGCCCTGAACGCCGTTCAGATCGCCGAAGTGCTCGTCAACGGAAAGTAACGATCCGGAAACCGCCGAACTTATTTCCAGCGGAAATCCGTTTCAGGCCGTCCCCCCCTCATCCGGGGCGGAGACGGCTTTTCTTTTTTCCGCCGGTTTTAACGTTTCCGATTAACGTCAAACCGTTTTTTCCGGGAATGAGGCTTTTTTCGTGATTCTTCCGGTTGATTTTTGCGATGAAACGTGTATATTATCGGAAGAATCAAACAAAGCTTTTTTCGAGGTTATTTCCCCATGACTGAACAGGAACTCCAGCAGGAACAACTTGAGGCTCCGGCCGCTCCGGTGAACTGGATGGACATTGTCCGCCAGCACATCACCGGACCGGTCTTTTCGCTGGCGTTCCACATTTTCCTGCTTGTTCTGCTCGGGCTGATCGTCATTGCCGCGCCGAATGAAAAGAAGGACGACATCGACCCCGTGCAGATCACGGAAATGGAACCGGTCCTGCCTCCGCCGGAGGAGGAGCCCATGCCGTCCGATACGACCGTGCTGGATACATCCAGTCCGTCGCTCGACCGGTACGAATCCACCGAACAGCAGGAGATGGAAGAAGTGGGCGTGACGGACGTGGAGGTGATGACCGATATTGACATTCCGACGCCGCTGACGATCCCGGACAACAATTCTGCGCTGAAGCTTCAGGGGGTTCTGCCGTTCGGGCAGGTCGGCGGAGGGGGAAAGATGGGGGACGGCGGCGAGGGCGATGGACGCGGCAACCTGCAGGGGATGCTTCAGGGCGTCTTCTACGACCTGAAACAGACGAAGGACAGAAAACCGACCGAAGTGAACGCGGATACGAACCGCATCCTCCCGATTCTGAAAGAGTTTGTCCTCGGGACCTGGAAACAGGAGTACGACAAACAGGGACGCGTGCATTATCCGGCGTTTGACCAGTATTACTGTTCCCCGACACGCCTGTGGAGTCCGTGCTTTTACATTTATTCCCGGCCCGCGGAGGAAGCACCGGAAGCGTTCCGCTGCCAGGATGAGGTCGAGGGCAGGGGGTGGGTTTGCATTTATTCCGGCAATGTGATTGCGCCGTTCACAGGCAAATTCCGGTTTATCGGGTCCTGCGACGACATCATCGTGGTGCGGTTCAACAAGCAGATCGTGCTGGATTACGGATGGCATTCCGCCACGCTCGGTTCGTATCTTGGCAACGGCTGGAACGACGATCTGCGGAAGTCCATGATGGGAGATGTCCAGAACGACCGGTACAGGCGTATGATCGCGGACAGCCCGCTGTATTCCAAACACAAACTTGAGGTATATTCCCCGGAGATGGACCACAACCACGGATTGGCGAAAAGCCCTGTCCTGGAGGTGGAACAAGGAGAAGTCTGTTCCGTCGAGATCCTGATCACCGAATTTCCCGGCATCCGCTTCAACGCATTCCTTTTCATGGAGCAGCTGGACGAAAACAACGAGCCGGTCAACGAGGACCATCAATCCCAGTATACGCTGTTCCGGACCAGCCTCGGGATCCCCATGCCGGGCGAACACAGGCCCGATTACGGCGTTCTGCCGGAGTTCAAGCCATACGGCCCGATCTGGCGTGTCGCGCCGTCGAACACGCAGACCTCAAGCGATATTCTGAAGTCGCGTCCGCAATCGGTCAGCACGAAACGCACGGGACCTCGCGCCGAACAGGTCACGGAAGACGACGAGGATCTCTCTCTTTGATCTTTGCCTCGAAAAGCTTTTCCCTCGGGCAATGAATCGCCCGGCAAAAATGTATGGGGGGAATCCGTATATTTTTTTCTGAAAAAAACGTGCTGTTTCCTGAAAACAGCTTGAAAATGAAGGGAACATGCTATAAATTATAGGATGAGACAAAACGCCCTTTGTTTTTTTGCATGTTTTTTCTATGAGGGAATCGCTATGCAGAGCGAACAAACGCAAATTCAAAACGTGGAACCGGAGATGGATAATCTGTCTCCGGCGGCTCCGGCGAACTGGATGGACGTGGTCCGCCAGCACATCACCGGTCCGGTATTCTCGCTTGCGTTCCACATTTTTCTGCTTGTGCTGCTCGGCACGCTCGTGATCATCGCGCCGAACGCGGTGAAAGACGACATCGATCCCGTGCAGATCACGGAGATGGAGCCCGTCCTGCCTCCGCCGGAGGAGGAGCCCATGCCGTCCGATATGACCGTGATGGATACGTCCAGCCCGAATCTCGACCGCTACGATTCGAGCGAACAGCAGCAGATGGAGGAAGTCGGCGTGACGGATGTTGAGGTCATGACCGACATCGACATCCCGACGCCGCTGACCATCCCCGACAGCAATTCCTCGCTGAAACTCCAGGGCGTGCTTCCGTTCGGGCGTCCGGGCGGTGGCGGCAAGATGGGCGACGGCGGGGAAGGCGACGGGCGCGGCAACCTGAAAGGCATGCTGCAGGGCGTGTTCTACGACCTCAAGCAGACAAAGGACCGGAGACCGACAGACGTGGCATCCTCCAATATGCACCACGGGATTCTTCCGGTCATGAAGAAATTCGTGAACGGGTCCTGGCAGAGGCAGTACGACAACGAAGGCCGGGTGCATTATCCGGCGCTGGATTCGTATTACTGCTCGTCCACGCGCCTTTGGAATTCCTGTTTTTACATCCCCGTTCAGATCAATGCGGAAGAGGCTCCCGCGGCTTTCCAGTGCGAGAACGAAGTGAATCCGTCGGCATGGGTCTGCATCTATTCCGGCAACGTGGTCGCGCCGTTCTCCGGCAAATTCCGTTTTGTCGGCTTCGGAGACGATGTCCTGATCGTCCGGTTCAACAAAAAGATCGTGTTCGAGTTCGGTTGGTATTCGTATTCTCTCGCAAGACGCTTTGAAGCTTACGACGACTGGACCAGGTATCTCAATTCCGGCAGCAACCGGCAGGCAATTTCTGACAGCGAATTCTATTCCCGCAATAAGCTCGATGTCTATGACCCGGGTTTTGACCGGCATGGCATCGCGAAGGGGGCCGCGGTTGAAGTGCAGGAAGGCCAGGTCTACCCCATCGAGATTCTTATTTCTGAGATCCCCGGCGGAAGTTTCAATATGATGCTGTTTGTGGAACAGCTGAATGCAAATGGGCAGCCCCTTGAATCGCCCCCGGAGCCGTATACGCTTTTCCGGACGACGTTGGATCTGCCGGAACAGCCGAACGGGTCCCGCAACGGCAAACTTCCGTCTCCTTCGTTCAAACCATACGGACCGATCTGGCGCGTGGTGCGTTCGGCGACGGCATCCTCCGGCGGTGGTTCCGGAAGAGGTTCCGGCGGGCTCATCGGCAATCGCACACAGCCGCGCGACGCCCGTGTTTCCGAGGACGACGAGGATCTGGCACTCTGAACTCAGATCGAGCTTGTTTTTTTCTGTCCGTATCTTTTTTTTCGGGATGCGGACAGTTTTTTTATAAAAAACGGAACAAAAGCATGAAATCCGCTTGAAAACGAAGCGAGTGTGTTATAAATTATGGAAAAGTTTTTACCGGCATTCCGGGAAACGCATTTTCCGGGACCATGTTTTTTATTTTTGAGGTAAACGCAATGCAGCCCGATCGATCGCAGAATCCGGCAGACGAACTTGAGGCGGAGAATCTTTCTCCCGCGGCTCCGGCGAACTGGATGGACATTGTCCGCCAGCACATCACCGGACCGGTCTTCTCGCTCGCGTTCCATATCTTCCTGCTTGTCCTGCTCGGCACGCTCGTGTTCATCGCGCCGAACGCGATCAAAGATGACATCGACCCTGTGCAGATCACGGAGATGGAGCCCGTGCTGCCTCCGCCCGAGGAGGAGCCCATGCCGTCCGATATGACCGTGATGGACACTTCCAGCCCGTCGCTTGACCGATACGATTCCAACAACCAGCAGATGGAGGAAGTCGGCGTGTCGGAAGTGGAGGTCATGACCGACATCGACATTCCGACGCCGCTGACGATCCCCGACAGCAACTCCGCGCTGAAGCTCCATGGCGTGCTTCCGTTCGGTCGCAAGGGCGGCGGAGACATGGGCGACGGCGGCGAGGGGGACGGCCGCGGCAATACGAAAGGCATGCTGCAGGGCGTGTTTTATGACCTGAAACAGATGCGAAATCGCCAGAAAAACGATGATTTCCGGGCGGATCAGTGGGTCGGTGGCTGGCACAGGGAGCGAGTCAACCCGACATTGAGCATTATGAGACCGTTTGTGAACGGGGCATGGTCGCGTTCGTATGACAACGAAGGGCGGGTGCATTTTACGGCGCTTGATAAATTCTACAGCCCGCCGTTGCGTTTGTGGACCTCCTGTTTTTTCTCGGAATCCATCAATGCTGACGAGGCGCCGAAAGCGTACGAGTGCGACAAAGATGTGAATCTGGCGGCATGGGTCTGCATTTACTCCGGCAATGTCGTCGCACCCTTTACCGGAAAGTTCCGTTTTGTCGGCACAGCGGACGACGTGATGTTCGTGCGTTTCAACAAGGAGATCGTGCTGGATTATGGCTATGCATCCTTCTCGGTAGGGGAGTATTGGACAAACAGTTCCGGCAGCAACCGGCAGGCTCTTTCGAGCGACAGCGACAGAAGCATCCGCAATCGGAGTTCCCTTTATTCCAAGCAGAAACTTGAAGTTTACAATACCCCCGGTTCCATTGGATTGGCGAAAGGTCTTCCGATTTCGATCAAGGAAGGCGAAATCTATCCGATCGAGATATTGATCTCGGAAATCCCCGGCGGAAGCTATTACCAGGCGCTCTACATCGAACGCCTTGACGCGAACAACCAGCCGCTTGAGCCGAATCCCGACCGCATGACGCTCTTCCGGACGACGTTGGACTTGCCGGAACAGCCGAAAGGAAATATGTTCCCTCAGTTCAATCCCTACGGTCCCATCTTCCGCGCGGTGTCTTCGAGGACTGCTTCCTCCGGCGGCGGCTCGGGCGGATCCGGCGGCGGGTCCGGCAGTTTGATCGGCAACCGCACGACGCCGCGTACGGCGCGCGTAAACGAGGACGACGACGACCTGTCATTATGACGATCGAACAGACAGAGCAGAACACGGAAGGAGAGCCGGAACCGATATGATGAGCAAGCCGGAAAGAAGGTTTGAAAAGAGGATCCTGAAAACCGTGTTCAGCCTGGCGTTTTCTCTCATATCTATGTGCCTGTTCTGCATACTTGCCTCGCCGGACGCGATTTGCGCCGATGACGACGGAGAATTCCTGATTTTCCTGCCGGAGGATAAGCCGGGAGGAAAACAGACAGCCTCATCTTCTACAGGCTCGGCTTCGACAAAAAAGCCGGTTCAGAAATCTGAGGTAAAAACGCTGGATATGCTTCAGGGGGTGTTTTACGACCTCAAACAGACGTGGAACCGCCAGCCCAGCAAAGATTTTTCCGACGTGACCAGCGATGGCGAGTACGTGGAAGAGAATCTCAGCCCGACCCTGAAGGTCGTACAATCATTTGTCAACGGAACATGGCAGAAAAGCATCGACATCAATGGTCGTGTGAACTACTCCGCTCTGAATGCGTATTATTCCCCGACGAACAAGATTTGGATTTCCAGTTTCTACATTGGGGACACCTCGTCCAAAACAGCACCGCAGGCATTTGGATGTCCCGATGATGTCAAGCCCAATTGCTGGATCTGCATCTATTCGGGATATGTCGTTGCCCCGTTTTCAGGAAAGTTCAGGTTTGTCGGGTTTGGCGATGATTTCCTCGTAGTCCGAATCAACCGTGATATCGTGTTTGACTATGGCCGGAATTCCGCAACGCTCGGGACCAACTTAAGCACAGAAAAGCGCTCTTCTCTTACCGCAGCCGCCGACAGAGAGAAAAGCCAGTCTCAGTCCAAAAATCCCATTGTGCGGGTCATGCCAACCATCAACAAAAGCGATTCCGTGAGTTCTTTCTATTCGAAAAACAAGCTGGTGATCCGTTCTCCCGAATACATGAATACGAACAGCACGTTCGGGTCCGGCCTGGCAAACGGTTCCGTCATCAGCGTGCGGCAGGGGGAGGTGCTCCCCATCGAGATCCTTGTCGGAGATGTCGGAGGTAATTTCAATTATGTCCTGTTCGTAGAGCGCCTGGACACAAACGGAAAGGTCTTGTATCCTGATAAGCCGCTTCTGCTGTTCCGGACATCGGAGGAGTTGCCGCCGTCTTTCTCGACCGACTCCGCCGTCGCTTACGATCAGAACAGCCCTGTCTGGAAAGTCGTCGATTCAAGGGGCAGGGCGATCCCGTCGTACAACCCGTCAGCTTCCGAATCCGGGAAAAAATCAGAGGCCGGAACAGCGAAGACGGATTCCGGCGCGTCGTCTACGCAGGACACGCAGGCTCAGCCTTCCAACGCTCAACCACAGGGGCAGCCGCGCCTTACGAAAACGATTTCCACCAGGACGGAGGGGAATGTTACGATACAGACCGTTACGGAGTACCAGGGAGATACAACGATCGAAACAGTTACCACGACCGAGGTGAAAGGCAACACCACGCATCAGTCGGTAGTCGTGACGGAAAAAAAGAACGGGAAAGTCGTAAAAAAGACCTCATCAAGAAGCAGAACGACGAATCAGAACTCAAATAAGAATTCTTCCGCTCCCGGACGGAAAATGCCGGCGGCGGAGAAATCTTCCCCCGTCGTCCCGGCGGCCACCTCCGCGGCAGAGAAGAACAATACGGCGAAACCTGCTTCAACGGTCAGCGTCAGCGCCCCCGCCGCGTCCGCAAGCGATAAGACGAAGGACAAGTCTTCCTCTTCGAGCACAGGGGATCCCTCCTCTGCGCAGAAACACAATCCGTTCGGCTATTCGCAGCGTCCGCTTGAGGATGAAGACAAATAAAACCTTGTTCAAAACATGCAGAAATCAAATAGATCCATACCCCCTTTACCAACAGAATTGATCGAACGATGAAACAGACATCTGAAAACTTAATCCGCCTTCCCTCCGGCAAGTTGTTTCTTCTTGCGTCCCTGTGCCTGGCCTTTGCCGTTTTTGCGTCCGATTCGCGCGGCGCCGATGATCCGGCTCAAAAGAATGCTCCGGCGGGGAATGAAGAGATGTTGCGAGGCGTTTGCTACGACCTGAAGCGGACTTCGGACGGCATGACGACTTATCTGCTGGAGCTTCAGGGAGGAAAGCAATTCAACCGTCTGCGGACCTGGCAGCTCGTATGGAATCTTCCCGATACGGCGGGCAGCGAATCCGTCATGGTTCCGTTCCTGAAACGTTTCGTGCTCAGCAACTGGCCTTTCAGGACCGACTCGGCAGGAGAGCTTTTTTACAGGGAATTCAATCAGTTCATGCGGTCTCCCATCACGCCGTATCTGTCGTATTTTTACCAGCCGAATCTCCCGTCCGATACTGCGCCGGATTCTTTTTTCCCGGGCACCAATTTTTCCGACATCGGATGGGTCGGGATCCATTCCGGATATGTTGTGGCGCCATTTACCGGGAAATTCCGTTTCGTGGGGTACGGCAATGACGCACTGGTCGTCCGATTCGACAAACAGCTCGTTCTGGATTACGGGACCTATGCACTGTCGATCGGCAAGAAACTGGATGATTCATGGGATTATGTTGGAATCCTCAGCGGCTCCGCCAGCCGGACGGATTCCCTGAAGCGTCCGCTCCTGGAGAACCCCATTTATTCCAGATGCAAACTTGAGACCTATTTCCCGTCATTGTTTGACAAGCACGGCATCGCAAAGGGCGTCCCGATCAGCGTGACCAGAGGGAAACACTACCCGATAGAAGTCCTTGTCACAGACATAGACCACAACAGCTTTTGTGTGGCGCTGTTCATAGAGTATCTGGATGACGACGGCAATCCGTTGAGCAAGGATCCCGTGAAACTTCCGTTGTTCCGCACGAGTTCGGAGCTGCCGAATCATGCAGGCAGTTCATTCCCGGATTTTGACGAGAACAGTCCGATTTGGAAAGTGGTCGATTCCAATGGCAAGCCGATTGCGTCGCTGCCGCAGGCGGGTGGAACAGATAATGCGGCCGCCACAAAAGCCACCGGGTCCAAGACTGACAGAAAAGTCACAACAAAAAGGCAAGGCAATGTCTCAATACAGACTGTCGTCGAGACCAGCAAGGACTTGACGATCAAAACCGTTACTACGACGGAAGAGAAAGGCAATGCAACGGTTCAGACAAAAGTCGTGACTGAAACCCGGAACGGGGTGGTGGAGAAAAAGACCACTTCCACAAGCGACAGTGTCGTGATCGAGTTGTTCCCGGATATGCCCCCCGAGGAAAGTGTCGAAGAACCGGTTCCCGCTGGAAAAAAGGAGGCTATGACGGAATCGGAGAAAAAAACGTCAACAAAAACAAATGTTTCCGGTTCAACGAAATCGTCGTCATCCGGGAAAGAGACTGCATCGTCAACAACGAAAAAAAGACCTTACAACCCGTTCGGATACGCGCAACCTCCGCCGGAAGACGAGTAAAGCGGAACGCGCAAAGGGAAAAGACTTAGATGCAGTAGTCCATCGTGCCGTCGTTCGCGTTCTGCCTGTCGTAGGACGCGAGGATGTCGGCGAGCGTGGTGCCGCGCATCAGGGTGCGGATGTCGTCGTTGAGCTTGCACCAGACTTCGCGCGGGGCGCAGTTCGCATTGTGGACGCATTTTTTCGGAGCAGACACGCAGTCGACGATGGAGATCGGGCCTTCCATGACCTCGATCACGTCGAGAAGCGTGATATCTTCCGGCTTCATGGCGATGTGGAATCCGCCGTTGACGCCGCGCACGGAGCGCACCATTCCCGCTTTGCGGAGGGCGATCACAAGACGGCTGATGTATTTCTCGGAAATCTGCTGCGATTTCGCAATGTCGCGGATCAGACGCGGTTTGTCCGACTGGTGGATCGCGAGGTCCATCAGAATGCGAAGCCCGTAGCGTCCTTTGGTCGATATTTTCATAAAATGTAAAACTCCAATAAGATTTCCGTGAGTGTTAGATTTCTTGTGTATAATATGCCATAGGAAACCGGAAATTCAAGCGAAAAAATGTAAAAAAGATAAAATATCCGATTTTTGTCATGATTTCCTGCGTGCAGGCTTGTATTTTGCTCCATGATTGCGCGCGGCCTTCTTCGCGGCGCGGTTGGATTTCGGCGCGGATGCCGTATTCTTTCCGGCGCCGCGCGGCTTCCGGACAGCAGAGGCATTCTTCTTCCCGTGTGAGGCGGCGGAGACGGGTTTCTTCTTTGTCTTCTCCAGCAGGACCATCGTTTCGACGTTGGGTGAGCCGGGGAACATGTCGAAGACGCGGACGGCAACGGGGGAATAGCCGTTGTGCTTCCACGCCTTGAGCGTGCGCGGGACCTCGTCGGCGGAACAGAAGATGTTCAGGATGCGCGCCGGGGAACGCTTCGCGATGGCGGCGACCACGTTCGGGCGGACGCCGCTCCGGGGCGGATCGAGGATGAAGAGTTCGCCCTCGGGGTGTTCCTCGTCGTCGCCGTAGAGGTCGGCGGGGCAGGGCGGGAGCTTGTTCTCGATCGCCGATGGCGTGACCGCGGCGGCGATGAACTCGATGTCGGCGTCCGGGCGGTTGTGCAGGGCGTTGCCGGACGCCGCGTGGATCGCCGGTCCGTTGAAGTCCATGCCGACGACGCGTTCCGGCGTGTCGCCGAGCGCGACGGCGAAGAGCCCGTAGCCGGAGAAGAGGTCGATCAGGGTGGATTCCGGGCCGGGCTTCAGGAGCTTTTTCGCCTCTCGCAGAAACGCGTCCAGGATGGATTCGTTGACCTGCGAGAACGCGGACGGCGGGTACAGGAATTTGCATCCGGCGGCTGTGAGGTCGAGATATTCGGAGCCGAAAAGCTTTTTGAAGGGATGCGCCCCGGCGGAACGCGATTCGAGGTAGAATTCGGAGTGTGTCTCGTCGAGGAACGTGAACATCGCGGCGACCTTCGGGAGTTCGGCGCGGACGTGGTCCGCGAGCAGTTTCGTCTTGTGCATGACCGCGGCGTCCAGGTGGAAGAAATTCAGGATCAGCGTCAGGCGTTCCGAGCCGCCGCGCACGACAATGAAGTTCAGACTGCGCCCGACGGCGCGGTAGACGGGCGACACGAGCTTCTTCCGCAGCCACGCGTAAACCTCATTGTGCGATTCCGGTTCCAGCGCGGACCGGAGCGTCTCCTCGCGTTCGGCGCCGTAGCCCATGCAGAATCTGAGGCGGCCGTCGCGCGCCACGTAGACGCGGCGTTTGGATGTGGCACGGTATCCGCGCGGAACGGGCGACGGGACGATTTCCCGGACCAGCTGGGCGGGGAGTCCGTGGACCTGCCAGAACGAGCGGACGGCGTCGGTCTTGACGCGGCATTCGTCGGCGTAGTCGAGCGGGACCAGGAGCTCGTGCGGATGTTCGGCGTCGAGCTTGTCTTCGAGCCGGGCGTTGGAGACGGCGAGCGCGACGGCGTGCTGGAACAGGAATTCCGAGGCGCCGTCGGGTTCTTTTGACGCAGTCGTGTTTTTCGCTCCGCGAGCCGGGGCTTTTTCGTCCGGAGCGGAGAAGGAGGTTTTGGACGGTTTGAAAGCGCCGGATTTGCGCCCGGTCTGAGCGGCGCGGGCGGTGCGGCGCGGTTTGGAAAATGCCATGGGGTCAGGTTTCCTCAAGTTTGGCGTTCACGGAGAGCGCGTGGAGTTTGTCGAGGAGGTTTTCGTATCCGCGGAAGATCATGTCGGCGTTGTGGATCACGGACCTGCCGTGCGCAATGGTGGCAGCCACGATCATCGCCATGCCGGCGCGGATGTCGGGGCTGGACATCTCGCCGCCGTGAAGCGGGGAGGGGCCGGAGATCACCACGCGGTGGGGGTCGCAGACGATGGCGTTCGCGCCCATGGATATCAGGCGGTCGACAAAGTAGATGCGGCTTTCGAACATCTTCTCGAAGAAAAGGCAGGTGCCGCGCGCCTGGGTGGCGGCGACGATCATGCAGCTCATCATGTCGCTGGGGAACTGCGGCCAGGGCCCGTCGGAGATGGTCGGGATGGCGCTGCCGAAATCGTTCTGCACGCGAAGGTTCTGGTCCGGCTTCAGGATGATGTGGTCGCGGTAGAACCGGAACTTGATGTTGAATTTCTCGTAGACGCGCTTCGCCATCCAGTAATGCGAGGGCGGGAGCTTGCCGGTGATCTCGAGGCCGCCGCCGGTCGCCGCCGCCATCGCGAGGAAGCTGGCGGCTTCGATGTGGTCGGAGTCGAGGGTGAATTCCGCGCCGTGCAGCTCGGAGACGCCCTCGATGAAGAGCGTGTTGGAGTCGAGGCCGGTGATCTTCGCGCCCATGAGGTTCAGGAACTCGGCGAGCTGCTGCACGTGGGGTTCCGCGGCGGCGTTGCGGATGACCGTCTTCCCCTTCGCGAGGACGGCGGCGATCAGGATGTGCTCGGTGGCGGTCACGCTGGCCTCGTCGAGGAAGATGTCCGCGCCGGAGAGTCCGTCCTTTTTGAGCTGGAAATGCACGACGGCGGTGTCCTGGTCGAACGTCTTGCCGATGCCGAGCTTCTCCAGACCGTAGAAATGCGAATCCAGGCGGCGGCGTCCGATGAAGTCGCCTCCGGGCAGGCCGATGAAGGATTCGCCGCAGCGAGCCGCCACGGCGCCGCCGAAGATGAAGGAGGCGCGGAGCGCGGCGCATTTTTTCGGGGGCAGGGAGGCGGAGTCGACGTCGCGGGCGCAGATGACGACCGTGGAGCCTTCGCGCGTGACGGATGCGCCGAGGTCGCGTGCGAGGTCGAGCATGACCTCGACGTCGAGGATCTTCGGCATGTTGTGGATGACGACTTCGTCGCGCGTGAGGATGGCCGCGGCGATGATGGGGAGCGCGGCGTTCTTGTTGCCGCCGGGCGTGATGACGCCGGAGACGCGCGCCGGACCTTCGATGACGATGCTTTTCAACTTTGAATCTCCTTTTGCTTTGAAAATGTACTTGAAAAACGGTAACGTGGAAAGAGGAAGAGGAAGGATCAGATCCCGGCGAGCGAGAGTTCCCGCTGGTTCTGTCCTTGCAGCGGGCGGAGCAGCAGATGGAGCGTGTGCGGCGGCAGGATGTCCATGATGCGCTCCGGCCACTCGACGAGCGTGTAGGCGCGCGGATCGTAGAGGTATTCGTCCACGCCAAACGCCAGCGCGTTGGTCGAGTTGTCGATGCGGTAGAGGTCGAGGTGGTACAGCACGCCGCCGGGGAACGGGTATTCCTGCACGAGTGTGAACGTGGGGCTGCTCACGGGCTCGACGATGCCGAGGGCGCGGGCGAATCCGCGCGCGAAGACCGTCTTGCCCGCGCCGAGCGTGCCGTGCAGGGCGATGACCGTGCCGGGCGGAAGCTGGCGCGCGATCGCGGCGGCTGCGGCCTCGGTCCCTTCGGGGGAATCCGAACGGACGGGGAGGCGCTGCGCCAGGATCGCGGCGAATCCGTGCATATCGAAGTTCATCGGGCGTCCTCGTCGTCGGATCCGGAGTCCCTCAGGAGCGAGAAGACGCACTCGCCGTCGACGAACGTCGCCATGGCGCGGCCCTTTGCGGCGTAGCCGTTGAACGGCGTGTTGCGGGACTTCGAGTAGAAGTCGTTCGCGTCGACGATGTAATCGCAGTCCGGGTCGATGACCGTGACGTCCGCGGGCGCGCCGACGGAGAGCGTCCCGGCGTTGATGCCGAGGACGGTGGCGGGTCCGACCGTGAACTTGGAGATGACCTGCGACAGGGAAAGGTAGTTCTTGTGGTACAGTTCGGTCAGCGCCACGGGCACGGCGGTCTCAAGTCCGATGATGCCGAACGGCGCATGGTCGAATTCGACGAGCTTGGCGGTCTGCGTGTGGGGGGCGTGGTCGGTGGCGATCACGGCGATCGTGCCGTCCTGGAGCCCCTCGATGAGCGCCATGCGGTCCTCTTCGGCGCACAGAGGCGGATTCATCTTGTAGTTCGTGTCGAACTTCTTGATCTCGACGTCGGTGAGCGCGATGTGGTGCGGCGTCGCCTCGGCGGAAATGCGGACGCCGTCGGCCTGAGCGGAGCGGATCATGCGGACGGAATTGCGCGAGCTGACGTGCTGGATGTGGATCTTCCAGTTCGCGAGGCGGGAGAGGATGATGTCGCGCGCCACGATGACTTCCTCGGCGGCGGACGGGATCGCCTTCATGCCGAGCAGGACGGACCAGTAGCCCTCGTGCATCACGCCGTCGCCGGCGAGGAACTTGTCTTCGCAGTGTTCGAGGATGGGGAGCCCGAAGTTTCCGGCGTATTCCACGACGTGCCGCATGAGCTCGTTGCTCTGGATGCAGGTGCCGTCGTCTGTGAGCGCGACGACTCCGGCGGCCTTGAGGCTGCCGACCGGCGACATTTCCTCGCCTTTGCGCCCGACGCTGAGCGCGCCGGAGGGGAGGACCTTCACGACGCCCTCGCGGGCGGCGAATTCCTTGATGTACTGGATGGTGGCGGCGTTGTCGGCGCACGGCGAGGTGTTCGGCATGGCGACGATCGAGGTGAATCCGCCCGCGGCGGCCGCCATGGTGCCGGTGCGGATGGTCTCCGCGTCGGTGTTGCCGGGCTGGCGCAGATGCACGTGCATGTCGATCAGACCGGGCGCGACCACGAGGCCCTTCAGGTTGATCGTTTCGGTTTCGTCGAGCGAGGGATCGAAGGAGCCGGGTTCGACGATGCGTCCGTCCCTGATCCAGAGGTCGCCGGTGCGGTCGATGTGGTTTGCCGGGTCGATGATGCGGCCGTTCTTGAGAATCCAGGAGTTTTTCTTGTTCATTTGAGTGCCCCCGCGACGAGGAAGAGGACGGCCATGCGGACTGCGAGGCCGTTGGTGACTTGTTCGAGGATGACGGACTGCGGACCGTCGGCGACGGCGGAGTCGATCTCGACGCCGCGGTTGATGGGGCCGGGGTGCATGATGAGCGCGTCCTTCTTGATGTACCGGAGCGTTTCCGGGTGGATGCCGAAGAAGCGGGAGTATTCGCCGAGGCTGGGGAAGTAGCCGCGCTGCTGGCGTTCGAGCTGGATGCGGAGCAGGTTGATGACGTCGGCTTCGGCGAGGGCGTCCTTGAGGTTGTGGCAGACGCGGACGCCGATCTGCTCGAATTCGCGCGGAACGAGCGTGGCGGGCCCGGCGAAGGTGACGTTCGCGCCGAGCTTGATGAGTCCCCAGGCGTTGCTGCGCGCGACGCGGCTGTGGAGGATGTCGCCGACGATGACCACGTTCAGACCCTCAATGCGGCCCTTCTTCTCGCGCATGGTGAAGATGTCGAGCAGCGCCTGCGTCGGGTGGCTGTGCGCGCCGTCGCCCGCGTTCACCACGCCCATATTCAGCTCGCGGGCGAGGAAATTCGGCGCGCCGGTCGCCTGGTGGCGCATGACCACGATGTCGGCCTGGAGCGCCTGGATGTTCTTGAGCGTGTCAAGCAGGGTCTCGCCCTTGCGGAAACTGCTCACGTCGGCGTTCATGTTGATGATGTCGGCGCTGAGGCGCTGTTCGGCGAGCTCGAACGAGACGCGTGTGCGCGTGCTCGGCTCGACGAAGAGGTTCACCACGGTTCGACCGCGGAGCGCCGGCACTTTCTTGACGTTCCGCTGGGAGACCTTTTTGAACTCTTCGGCGGTGTTCAGGATGTGGAGTATCTCGTCACGGGAGAGGTCGTAGAGAGACAGCAGATCCTTTTTTGTCCATTGAAAATCCATATCGGGGGATCCTTATTGTTTTTTGACCTTGAAAACGCTGTCGGTGCCGTTGCATTCCGCCCAGTCCATGCAGACGCGCCATTCGGGGCCGACCGAGACCTTCATCCCGACGTAGTCGGCATGGATGGGGAACTCGCGGCCGCCGCGGTCGATGAGTGCGGCGAGGCGAATCTGGGCAGGGCGTCCGAAATCGGTGAGGGCGTCGAGCGCGGCGCGGACGCTTCGTCCGCTCTGGAGCACGTCGTCGGCGAGGATGATGATCTTGTCGTTGATGTCGAACGGGATCTCGGTTTCCCTGATCATCGGGAGAGTCTTCCGTTTGCCGATGTCGTCGCGGTACATGGAGATGTCGAGCGTGCCGACGCCGATTTCGCGTCCGGAACGCTCGCGGATGCTGCGCGAGATGCGTTTGGCGAGGGGGACGCCGCCCGCCTGGATGCCGATCAGTGCGACCGACTCCGGCGGATCGTTCGCGATGTGCTCGCAGATTGCCTCCGAGATCTTCTCGATCGCCTCCGTGATGCAGTCGCCTTCAAACATGGTTTCGTGTTCGGATTCGTAGTCGTTCATGCGTGTGGTTTCCTGTTCGATGCTGGTGGCCGCAACCCCGGGACCGGGGGCGCACGGGATGTGCGTGTCCATGCGCGGGCAAAATGCGCGCGCGGGAAACGGCCTTTTTACAATAGCTCCGATTCGACGAATATTCCAGTTGAGATTTCATTTTTTCCGCAAAAAAACAAAACGGAAACTTGATTTTGCGCCGAAGCGGGGATATAATAATAAGAAAGCCGATCATCCGAGGTCAATCCGGATGACGGCCGCCAACGCTTTTTCACGACACCGAAACAGGAGTTTTGAAGTCATGCTTCGTTTTCGTCCTATTTTGATCGCCGCAGTGCTTGCGGTGCCCGCGCCGTTTGCCGCCTACGCGCAGACCTCCGGCGCGGAAGCATCGGCCGCGCCCGCATCGACCGTCACGTCAGGGAAGATCACCGCCGTGCCGTTCCGTGCCGGCACGATCCTTTCCGCCGAGATCGGCAAACAGAAACCGGCGTTCGACGTCGAGTCCGTGTTCGACAAGCCCGCGATCGAGAACCCCGCGTGGATCGAACTGATCGTGAAGCTGGACAATGGACGCACTCTCAGCCGGTTCGACTACGAGATCGTCGGCAAAATCGGCACCTATCCGTGCTTCGCGGTCGCCGAGGGCGCCGACGGGTATTCCGTCGATCCCGAAAAATGGATTATCAAAAAATCGTCCCCTCTGAGATATTACCGTCTGCTTTTCCCCGTGAAACAGGACGAGATCGCCGCGGCGAAAAAGGAGCTTCTGCCTGTGACGCTGAAAGTGAAACTCTACGACACCACGCTCGCTCCCGCGTCGTTTCAGGTGCGCGTGATGCCGGAAGGCAGGAATTTCACACGCGTGTCATCGGTCCGCCCGGAAGGTATCTGCAACATGACCTACCATGAGGCGTTCGAGTCCGGCAACTGACCGGATTCGTCATTTCCCGGATCCGCCGGGAGAATAAAGTTTGCGCCGTGTTCCAGACCGGATTCGGTTGACGGAACACGGCGCGATCTGTTTCTGCGGTCCGTTTCTCCAGGAAGGACGCCAGGATCATATTATTCCGCGAGGAGGATGCCCATTTCTCCGAAGACCATCTCCTCCGCGCCGTCGAGAAAGCGGTCCGCGCGGATGCGGATGCGGTCGGTCTTCACGTCGTCGAGCGGGATCAGCTGCGGCACGGGGTTGGACTTCACGTTGGAGAACTCGCGGTCGGCGGCCTTGACCCACTTGCCGTCGCGCTGGATTTCGATGGTGCAGAGGTCGGGCGTGCCGAGCGGAGCGCCGGCGGCGGGCGTGAAGACGAAGCCGGAGATGGCTTTGTCGCGCGCGACAGGAAATTCGAGGTAGCGGAGCGGGTGCATCGGGGTGAACTGGCTGGCGGGATTGACCTCGAGCTTTCGGTAGTTCGGGAGCGAGCGGATGTCGTTCTCCTGAATGGCGGCGCCGACGCCGATAAGGTCTTCCGGCGCGAGGTAGCCGGAGAATTTCAGCGCTTTGACCGGGGCGGAGCTTTCGGTGATGCGGATGCGGACCGCGTCGCAGGCCTGCGTCGGGATCGGTTTCAGGCGCTTGAGCCCGATCGCCTGTCCCTTCAGGACGGTGGTCCAGGCGCCGTTCGCACGGACGTCGACCTCGTACCCGGAGACGAGTTCGCCCTGCGTGGTGGAGAGGAATTCCGCCATTTTGAGGAAGTTGAGCTTCTTCGTGCCGCCGAATTCGACCGTGCCAACACCGTTTTCGAGCTTGATCTCGTCGCCGAAGACCTTGTTCGCATACAGGGAATCGACGGCCGCCTTGAACTCTTTCAGGCGCTTCACGTCGTTCTCGTGGATGAGCCCGCGTTTGTCCGGCGCCATGCCGAGGTTCATGTACGCGCCGCAGCCGACCGAGCGCAGATAGATGCGGACGAGGTGATGCACGCTCTTCTGGTTGTTGTCGTCGTAGGCGTGGTAGAACCAGTTCGGGCGGAACGCCACGTCACAGTCGCCGGGCATGTAGAACACGCCGTCCTTCTTGCCGACCGGGTTGTCCGCGAAATCGCAGAAACCGGGCGCCGGCTCGCCCTGTTGCCCCCACGGAGCGCGCGGGGTCCAGGACCCGAACGATTCCTCGCCCGCGAAGCCCTGTTCGTTGCCGATCCAGCGCACGTCCGGGCCGACGTCGCTGAAGATCGCCACGCCGGGCTGGAGTTCGCGCACGAGCTGCCAGGTGTGGATCCAGTCGTAGTAGGTGCGATGGTCGATATTGCGGCGTTCGCGCGCGCCGCCGTAGTAGCCGTCGCCGCCGTTCGCGCCGTCGAGGAAGAGCTCGAACGCCGGGCCATAGTTGGTCAGGATCTCGCGGAGCTGTTCCTGGAAGACCGGCAGGTAATCGGGCGTGCCGTACTTGGCGTTGTTGCGGTCCCACGGCGAGACGTAGAACCCGACGTCGAGGCCGTATTTGCGGCAGGCGTCGGTCATTTCCTTCACGTAGTCGCCCTTGCCGTCACGGAATTTCGTCCTGGTGATGTTGTGCTCGGTCGTCTTGGTCGGCCACAGGCACAGGCCGTCGTGATGCTTGCAGACGATGATGATGCCCGTGATGCCGCCGTCTCTGCACGCCTTCACGATCTGCTCGGCATCGAATTCCGTCGGATTGAAGTTCTGCGGATCCTCGTCGCCGTAGCCCCATTCCTTGTCTGTGAACGTATTCGGGCCGAAGTGCAGGATCGCGTAGATGTCGTGGTCGCCGCGCTTCAGGACACGTTCGGATGGCGCGCGCCCGGCATTGAACTTGGAGAGGATCGGGTATTTTTTCTGGACCTCGGCGTCCGGGTGCATGAACTGAGCATCGGCCGCGAGCGCGCATGCGGCGAAGAGGGCGGGGGCGGACAGCGCGAGCAGCGCGGCTGTATGTCTGAGCGTCGGGAACATATTTGCGTACTCCATTTGTTTCACGGAGAATGTTGGATTATGGTGTTGAAAAACGATATTCGGAATGCTGGAAAACTGATTGCGCATTTCCCGGCAGCCTCGGATTATACTATACATTTGTGCGAGGAGAAATCAAGGTGTTTATGAGAGAGATCAACACCTTTTTGTGAAAATCCAACGTTAAAATTTATGTCCGATACGTTCGTTAACGGTTTGTCGGCGGCGCAACACGGTATTTGACGGATTTCAGGCCGATGTCGAAGAACGCGCCGCCGGTTTGGTTCCGTACGTGGACCGCAAGCACGT
This sequence comes from Lentisphaeria bacterium, assembly GCA_017455665.1. GTDB lineage: Bacteria > Verrucomicrobiota > Lentisphaeria > Victivallales > UBA1829 > UBA1732. The sequence continues at coordinate 5,344 of JAFSZN010000023.1, read as the reverse complement.
TGCGCCCCTGTTTCAGCGCGCGGCAGGCTTCCTCCGGGAGCACGAACGTCTCGTAACGTGTATTGTAACCCTGCCGGTCGGCGATTTTCACGCCGTTGAGCCAGATTTCCGGGTCCTCATCGTAGAACATGCTCAGGACAAGTTCGAAGAACTGCGTGGGATCCTCGTCGATGGTGAACTCGCGCCGGAGCCAGATGTCTTCGGATTCCCACTTCGTGCCGCGTTTCAGCCCGTGGAAATCCTCCAGGATGCGGTCGTTGCCGAACGCCCCGGCGGATTCGGTCCACGCCGAATCGTCGAAATCCGGCGCGGTCCAGTCATTGGCGGGCGCGGTCTCCGTGCTGCGCCAGTGCGTTTCGGCAGCGCGGGAATCGGGCGCGAGCGGGACGTCGACGCGCAGATGCGTGACTTCGGCGGCTTTGTAGACTTCACTGTGGAGTTTCGCGAGCTCGTCTGCGGGGTATTTGACGACTTTCCGGTCGTAGGTCAGCAGTCCGTTCGTCTCGCGTTCGACGTCGGTGGTCTGCGTGTAAACGGCCGCTGCGAGTCCTTCGGATGCGAGGACGGCGAGCTTCTTCATCTGCTCCCGGTAGCGCTCCTTGAACGCCTCGGCGGAATCGTCGTGGACGTAGCCCCAATGCTCCTTCTCCCACAGGTGACCGGGGACGTCCAGTCCGAGCCCGCCGAACTCGCCCAGCACGGACACGCGGTCCTTCATGACGGGGAGCATCGCGGCTTCCGGATAATGGTGCATGTCGCGCGCGTCGCCGACGCCGTAGTCGTTCCAGCCGGAGGGACCGTCCACGAGGCGCGTCGGGTCGTACTGTTTCAGCCAGTTCAGCGTCATGTTGGTCTTCTCTTTGCCGGGCTGCCCCCAGGATTCGTTGTACGGGACCCACATCACGACGGACGGGCAGCCGCGGAGCAGGTCGACCATCTCCTTCAGGTCGCGGCGGTACATCGCGTAGCGTTTTTCCGTGTCGCCGGGGCCGGACGGCATGTCCTGCCAGACCAGAATGCCCATCGTGTCGCAGAGGGCGTAGTAGCACAGCGGCTCGACCTTGATGTGCTTGCGGTGCATGTTGAATCCGGCGTCTTTCAGGAACTTGATGTCGGCGCGCATCGCCTGTTCGGACGGCGGCGTGAGGAGCCCGTCAGGCCACCAGCCCTGGTCCAGCGTGCCGTACATGAAATACTTCCTGTTGTTGAGATAGAACCGCGGGACGCCAAGCTCGTCGGGCTTCCACTCGATCTTTCTCATGCCGAAATAGCCTTTCACGTCGTCCCTGCCGATGTCGGCTCCGGCGCCGAACGTCAATTCGAATGTGAGCGTGTAGAGGTTCGGCGTTTCGGGAGACCACAGGGCGGGATTCCTGACCGGGAGGACGACCGGTTTGCTCCAGTCGTCGACCACGGTTTCGGCGATGATCGTTTCCCCGGAGCCGAGCCTCGGCGGCAGATAGTGAGGGCGCGAGGGGCGTCCGGGGCGTTCCCCCTGTGTGACGCGGACCGCGAGCTTTGCGTTGGGTGCATAGCCGTTCGTTTTGACCGTGACGGCGACCCTTTCCCGGTCAATGTCGGTCACCACGTTGTAGTCCTCAATGTACATGCGCGGGACGCGTTCCAGCCAGACGGTCTGCCAGATGCCGGAGACGCGAGAATAGAAGCATCCGTTCGGATCCAGTGACTGTTTGCCGGTCGCCTGCATCCCCTCGTCAGTCGGGTCCCACACGCATACGACAAGTTCGTTGTTGTCCGGATCGCTGTCATAATCGGGCGGCCATTTCGATGAGATTCTGGACGGCATAAACGGTTTCACATAGTCCGTGACATCCACTGTGAACGGCAGGATGCCGCCTTCGTGCGGCTCGGCGGTGACCTCGACGCCGTTCAGGAAGACCTGCGTGCGGAAATCGACCGCGCCGAAATGCAGCAGAAGGCGTTCCCGGCCCAGTCTCGGGTCGCTGTCGCTTCCCGCGACGCCGCCCTTGAACGTGCGCCGGTACCAGAGCTGTTCGTCTGGCTTCAGCAGACGTTTCACGCCGGACAGCGCGGATTCGACGGGGTAGGGGACCAGGATTTTTCCGTCCCATTTCTCCGGGATCCCGGATCCGCGCGGTGTGATCGTATAGTCCCACAACCCGTTCAGGTTCTGCCATTTGTCGTAGTTGTCCCGTACCAACTGCGGACGCGGATACTCCCGCCAGGCGTTCTCCGGCGTGACCGTCTTGCCCCATGGCGTCATCAGGACATTTTCCGCCGCCTGCCAGGCACGCAGTGCAGGAGCCAGCAGAAACACGAACAGGACCGGAAGGAGCGGGCGAAGCAACACGAAGGGTCGGGCGGTATGTCTTTTCATGATTTTACCTCGTTTCCATGACTGACCTAAAAGGGGCGGAGGGTGCCGAACCGGGGAACTTTTGGAACGCTGTATCAGCGCGGGAACGGTCCGGCGTTGGCGACGCCGCGCGCGGAACATTCTCTGCCGTAGTCTAGCAGGCCGTCCACGTACAGCTGGCCGTCGGATTCGCGGCGGTGAATGAGGCGTTCCGGGATATCCTCGACCTGATAATCGCGGTAGAGCGATTCGATGAGCGCGGCGTGGTTGCGCGCCATGGCAAGCGAACACGTGAAGACGGAGGGATCGGCGAGCTTCGCGACCACGTCGTCGAACATCGTGCCGTAGCAGTCGCCCGCGGGGCCGCCCGCGATTTTGCTGCCGTCCGCGCCGTGCATCGACCAGTCGCCGTTCAGTTCCCAGTCGGCGCGTCCCGCCGTGCACTGCACCACGATGTGCGGCTCGGTGGTATCCTGGCAGGTGTGGGTGAGGAACGCCGAGACGGGGACGCCGCCCGCGTTGAAGTCGATGGCGCAGGTGTCGAACGTCTCGATGGTGCGTCTGGTACGGAGGAGACGGGCGGCGGTGATGACGGGTTCCGCCGTGGCTTCGAGCTTGTCCGCCGCGAGGAACAGCGCGATGTTCAGGTAGTGCGCGAAGGCGTTGTTCGCCGGGGAGTCGAGGATGAGCGCGCCGGTCGCGGGCGAGGCGATCTTTCCCGCCCAGTTGTTGCGTCCGTAGTAGGCGTCGCCGCGCGGCCAGAAGCCGTGGAACCGGATGGATTCGAGCTTGCCGAGCCTGCCGGAGAGGATCGTTTCCTTGATGCGGCGGATGTTGCGGTCCGCCATATGCTGGAATCCGACCGTGACGGAGAGGTCCGGGTGCGCGTGCGCGGCGGCGATCATGCGGTCGACGGACGCCGTGGTCGTGGAGACGGGTTTTTCCACAAGCACGTTCACGCCGCGCTCGAGCGCCTCGCGGGTCATGGGTTCGTGGAACTCAATGCCGACAGGGAGGCCGACGAGCGCGAGGTCGGGGACGGCGTCGTACATGGACCTGGTGTCCGGGAAGATGCGCACGCCGCGCTGTTTGAGGAGGGCGACTTCGTCCGGGGCTTTCTCCGGGGAACGGACCACGGCGGCGGCCCAGTCGATCTTGCCCGCGTCCTGCAGGCGGATGTAATGGCGGATGTACATGCTGGCGAAACCGCGGGCGCCGACGACGGCGACTTTCGGAAGGGACATGGCGGAAGCTCCTTGTATGTTATGTGCTTTGTTTTGATTTGAGTTGAGTTCAGAAACGGATGATCGCGCCGTCGTCCGCGGCCTGGCGCGTCAGCAGGCACGCGCGGGTCAGATCAAGCGACTGCTGTGTGTCCACGAGGCAGTCCCGGCGGTCCTCCAGCCCGAAGACGAAATCCGAGAAGATCTTCCGGTCGGGCGCGTCGGGTTCGATGGTGCGCTGTCCGGCGGCGTCGATGAGGATGATGTGCCCGTCGCGCACCTCGATCACGCCGGATGTCCCGGCGACTCGGACGCGGTCGTCGCCGTGGGACGGGGCGGCGGCGGGACGGAGGTATTCGATGCTTGCCTCGGCGAGCGCACCGGACTTCATCGTGAAGAGCGCCTGCGCGGCGATCTCCATGGAGCCGTTGCCGAAGTTGTCCTCGCTGGTCTGCGTGGCGGCGACGGAGGCGAATCCGCTGTCCGCGAACCACATGATCCAGTCGAGCGCGTGGCTGCCGACCCAGGGAATGGTCCCGCCGTAGGTCTCGCGTTTTTTGTAGAAATCGGGCCGCGTGCCGAGGCGGTAGGATTTCTGAGCGTAGATGAGCTTGACTTTTCCGATCGCGCCGTCCGTGACGAGGCGGTGCGCGTGGTACATGGCGGGATCGTAGCGGAGTCCAACCATGGAGACGAGCTTGCTTGCGCTCGTTTTGAGCGCGTTTTCGATGGCGTCGAGCGATTCGAGCGTGAGCGCGATCGGTTTTTCGCAGAAGATATGAATGTTCCGGCGGGCGGCCTCCACGCACATTTCCGCGTGCAGGTCGTACTTGCCGTCGATGCAGACGATGTCCGGCTTCTCCGCGTCCAGCATCTCGCGCCAGTCGTCGTGGACGCGCGGCGAGAAACCGCATTTCGCGGCGTTTTCGAGCAGGGGCGCGGGCGAATCCTCCGGGCATCCGGGGGAGACGGCGGCGAGCTCGATCCCGGGTATTTCGTTCAGGCTCTCGAAGACATAGCAGGAATGTCCCCGCATGCCGATCATGCATAATTTCATGGCATCGCTCCGGTTTGTTTGATTTCTTTGTCTCAATGTACCACGCATCGGGAAAAAGTCAACCTGTTTTTCGGTCGTCGTGGTGGTTTTTTTGCGGAAAAATGCTTGACAAGCGAGGGAAAAGGTGCTATAGTAGTTTCATTATGAAAAAGAATGCGTACATCAACTTCTTCGACTGGCGCTGGTGCAGACGGTGAATCCGTCCGGACCGGGTCTTTTACGTCGATTTTTCATAACACAACCGAAGGTCAAGGCGGATCGAACAGAGCGTTTGGTCCGCCTCTTTTTTTAACCCGCGGCAGCCCGGAAACAGAAACACGGCTGTCAAAACCAGGAGCAGGAACTATGGAACACGAAACCGCAAACACAACCGGAAACGCCGTCAAGCCGAACTGCGACCACATCCCGTACAAGATCTATCTCTCCGAGGATGAGCTTCCGAAGGCGTGGTACAACGTCCGCGCCGACATGAAGAACAAGCCGGCGCCGCTGCTGAACCCGGCGACGAAACAGCCCGTGACCGCCGAGGAGCTCGGGCACGTGTTCTGCGACGAGCTCGTGAAGCAGGAACTCGACGACACCACGCCGATGATCCCGATCCCGGATGAAGTGTACGATTTCTACAAGATGTACCGTCCGTCGCCGCTGGTGCGCGCGTACTTCCTGGAAAAGGCGCTGAACACGCCCGCGAAAATCTATTACAAGTTCGAGGGCAACAACACGTCC
>JAFSZN010000022.1 GCA_017455665.1 Lentisphaeria bacterium | reverse complement strand
GCGGATCGCCGTTTTCGTCGCGGATCGTCTGCGTCTTGATCGCGAAATACTGACCGTCGCGCCGGTGGAGCAGGAACGACTGCGAATCCTGCTCGGGATGGCGCAGCGGGCATTTCTCCGGGGGAGAGTCGTACTGGCAGACGAAGTCGCGGCATTTGCAGCCGACGACGTGCTGGAGGTCGTTTCCGAACGCCTTGAGCGCGGCCGAGTTCGCGGTCACGATCTCCCCGTCCGGCTTGAAGAGCAGAAGCGGGATGGCGGCGCTTTCGAAGATCTCCGAACGGAGTTTTTCCTCGGCGACGGCCTTGAACATGGTCTCCTGGCGCTTGTTGCGTTCGCGGCAGATCAGGATCACGTCGGCGGCCTCGTGCACGCTTCGGAGGATGCGTTCGGAGAAGCGCTCCTGCGCCTGCCGCACGAAATCGAATCCGATGAAGCCGAACAGCTCGTTATTCTCGTCGCGGAGCGGCGTGATGATGAGCGACTGGACCTTCTGCATCTGGAGCCAGGAGCAAGTGACGGGGTTGATCTGGTGCACATCGGCGGCGAGGTAGTCCTCGCCTTTTTCAAGCGCCTCGCAGACGTCGGGGAACATATGGATGTCGTACACACCCTGGAATTTGCGGTCGATGCCCTCGGCGCACCATTCGTAGGCGAGATTCCAGCGCACCTCGCCGTCCTCGTTTTTGTAGCTGTAGTAAATGAAGCAGCGGTCGGCGTCGATGTATTTGCCGACTTCCTCAATGCTCGGGACGATCGCGTCCTGATCGGGCGGCATGGCCAGAATGGACTTGAGCGATTTTGCGAAGAACGTCTCCGCCTCCTCGGCGTTGACGGCGCGCTGGTATTCGCCCTGAAGCTGTTCGTTGATCTGGATCACCTTGTTGGTCTGGAGCCGGAGCTCCGTGATGTCCTCCGCCACGCAGAACAGCACCAGGCGACCATCCGGCAGGGACATCGGGCCGCGGCGGTAGAGGAACGTGTGCTCCATGCCGTCCGGGAAGACGCAGACGAGCTCCTCGAAGATCATCTTGTTCTCGCGCACAGCTTCCTTGTCGGCCTTGCGGAGGCGCTGCGCGATCTCCGGCGCGAAAAGGTCGGCGCTGTTCATTCCCGCGACCTCCGACTGGTCCTTATGGAACAGTTTTGCGTAAGCGTCGTTGCAGCGGATGCAGCGGTAGTCGTTCTCGACGTCCTTGATGGCGCACGGGATGGGCATGATCTCGAAGATGTTGTTCACGAAATCGAACTCGCGGTTGATCCGGGAGTTCGCCGCACTGAGGTCGCTGTAGGTCTTCTGGCGTTCCAGCGCGTTCTCCAGGATCTTCACGCTCGTCTGGATGAACTCCTTTTCGCTTTCGGAGAGGATGCGTTTCTTCGCATAGCCGATCGCCAGCGACCCGAAGATGTCGTCGTTGCAGACGACCGGCATGGAGTACGTCGTGGTCGGCTGCCATGCGCCGTTCTCCGCGTCCAGCACGGCGTACATGCGGAGGATCTCAAGCGGAGCACGTTCGTCGATCTCGAACGGTTCCAGTGCGACGACGCGCTTGGTGAAATAGTGGAAATCGTCCAGATCGGCGACGACCCGTTCGCAGGGGGTCGCGGGGTCGAGGTGGGCGTGGCAGTCCGGCTCGACGATCGCCTGGCCGGCCGCCTCGTCGACGCGGATCAGGTGGCAGAAGTCCGCGTCGAGGCGTTTGCGGATGACCTCGATCACCTTCTGCGGATGGGAGACCGCCTCGTTGGTCTGAAGAGCGAGCAGAGCTTCGGCCAGAGCCTCGTTGTTGCGCTGTTTCTGCGTGGTGTCGGTCACGTCCTGGGACATGCCGAAAATGCAGGTGTGGCCGTCCAGGTCGGAGATTTTGAGCTTGGTCGTCAGGAAACTGCACGGCTTCCCCTGCGCGTCGAGCGTGTTCTCGATATACGAATTGGCCGCGTCGGAGGAAAGCGTTTTGCTGTCGTCTTCCTCAATGTGCTGCACGGTGGTCTCGTCAAAGATCTCGGCATCCTTATTGCCGACCACTTCCGCGACCGTGTTCCGGCAGGCGAAACGCGAAAACGCGATGTTGCAGTCCACGTAACGCTGCGAACGGGCGTCCTTGATGTAGAAGAGCATCGGGATATTGTCCAGCACCTTGCGGAGAAACGCGTTCGCGCGGCCGCGCTGGCGGATGAGAAACGTCACGAGTGCAAGCAGGGACAGGAAGAATCCGGCGTATCCGCAGAGCTGATAGAAGAACAGGTACTTGTAGTGGTCCGTGAGGCTCTTGCGGTAGTCGGTCAGGAATTGCTCCGCATCTGCCAGACTCCGGTCGATAGACGAGTAGATGTAATCCTTGTACGTGAGATAGTTCAGGCCGAAGATGATGCTCTCCGCGATCTTCCTCCGCTCTTCGGGCGGCGCGGACTTCTCTTCCTCCGGCAGGATGTAGTCGCGCAACTCGGGCGGGCAATCCGGCTCGGCAAGCTCCTTGTCGGAGATGACCAGGCGCATGGCGTGGTATTCGAGGCCCATCAGCTCCACGGAATATCGCATGGCGTTCTCCAGGTCGTGCTGCACATCCAGGCCGTTCGGCAGGTCCTTCACCTTGTCCAGACCTTTTTCACGATTCCGGTCTACTTTCGCTTCTTTGAAGAAAAGGTCGCGGAAAACGTAGTTCCCCGTGATGACGTAGCGTTCCGCGGCGTTCGTCATGACGTCCGAGCCGTGGCGGATCAGAGTGCCCGCCTCGTGGCAGTACATGAAATAGTCGTGAGTCCGTTTCGTCTCCTCGGTATTACGGTTCATCCTGTTCAGGTTGAAAAAGAGGAAACCGAGTAGAAATAATGTCAGAAGACCGAGGATCAGGATCAAGATCTTCGCCTTGTTTGCCGAACTCATATTTTGTTTCAAAGCAGACTCCTTGAAGCTCAAAGAAAATGGTTTGTGTTGACATACGCTATATAAATATAGAGGTTCGAGGATAAAAAGCAAGCACTTTTTTCAATATTTTCTGTGTTGTCGCAAAGATCGATAATTGAAGTGATTAATCCTCTGACTTCTCCTGCAGTCTTTATCTACCGCATACTTCGATGCTGCCTCGGAAAGCATCTTCGAGAAATCCGGAAAAGACGTACGACAGCAAGTTCATGAGCCGTGTGGCGCTGGAAGCGTTGCGCGGGGAATTGACCATTGCCGGGATTGCGAGCAAGTATCAGATTCATCCTGATCAGGTTGCAGCGATGGAAGCAGCACCTCATGAAGAAAGTTTGACTTTTGAGAGAGTGGTGCTATATTTTTTTGTCGGAGTAATTTCCCCCCCTGAACTTTTCCTGGACAGCAGTGATCTTTTCTGTTCAAAACAAAGGAGCATTCTCCATGGAAAGAAAACAAATCGCCGGAATCGCCTTGATCGGAGTGATCTTGGTGGCTATTCTCGGGTTCGCCACGTTCAAAACAATGCAAACGAGACATGTCCCGCCCTCGACAGCCGAGGCGGATCATGCAGAGGATGAAGATGCTCCGCCGAAGGTCCGCCGTCACGGTCCGAAGGTCAAGAAGAAAGTCGACCTCGCCTCGACGTTCTCCGATTTTGGCGGTTCCAACCAGGGGTGGGGCGATCAACCGGCAGAACAACCTCAGTAGCCGCAGAAGGAGTTCCACAAGCAGACCCCGGAAGAAGCCGTGGAAACTGTCTGGCAGGGACTCGACACCTATCGCGAAATGTCGCCGGAGGACCAGGCAAGAACGCGGATGATGATGACGTTCATGAGCAGCATGATCAACATGATGGGCAATACCGCCGACAACTGGATGGGGGACATGACTCCCGAACAGAGGGATGAAGCAGTCGCGAACGCTACGAACATGCTGAACAACGTCGAGGCCATCGAACTGGAGATCGGCCCGGATATGACGGATGAGGAACGCGCCATGCTCGAACCGACGCTGGATTCCATCCGGAATCTGGGCTCAATCATGCTGGACAGAGGGTAACGGTT
>JAFSZN010000005.1 GCA_017455665.1 Lentisphaeria bacterium | reverse complement strand
CGCGAATGGAATTTCCTCTGCTCGGGCGACTTCGACGGCAACGGCTCGCACGACATCGCGATGATCAACGGCGAAGGCGTCGTGGGCATCTGGGGCGTCGGCGACGGCTACCTCAATTCGTGGTCCATCCTCAGCGCGGTCGACCGTTCCAGCTGGCAGCTCGCGGGCGTCGGCGACTTCAACGGCGACGGCACGGACGACATTGCGTGGGCGAGCGATTCGCTCGGCGTCGTCGGCTACTGGCAGATCAACGACAAGCAGCTCACGACCTGGCAGAACATCGCAAACCTCGCATAGTCCTCCTAACAGCAAACGCAAAAGCCTCCGTCCTCAACACGAGCGGCGGAGGCTTTTTTTCTGCCTGCATTCAAGCGGAGGCACCGCTTCCCCCGGAAATCTCGGATTATTAAGTAGACTTTTCTTGAAAATCCTTTTCTAGAGATGTATATTAATTCATTCGTTTTTTTCTGGCGGTGTTATGCCGCCTCAACAAGCCAATTCTGGAAAGGCCGAAAACTCTTATGGAAAGAAAGCTCTTTGGAACCGACGGAATTCGTGGACAGGCTAACTCCCACCCCGTAACCCCGGAAATCGCCCTTAACCTCGGCAAAGCCCTTGGTAAGATCTATGTGAACAGCGAGCACGGCGCGACCGCCGTCATCGGCAAGGATACGCGCCTCTCCGGGTACATGCTCGAAACCGCGCTCACCGCCGGCATGGTCAGCACCGGGATGAAGGTTTTCCAGACGGGCCCGATGCCCACCCCTGCCATCGCCCACCTCGTCAAGTCCATGAACGCTTCCTGCGGCGTCATGATCACGGCCTCCCACAACCCCGCCAAGGACAACGGCATCAAGGTCTTCGGCGGCGACGGCTTCAAGCTTCCCGATGAACAGGAAGCCCATATCGAAGAGATCATGGCGGGCACCATCAGCGGCGTCGCCGGCGACAAGATCGGCAAGGCGTTCCGCCTCGACGATGCCCGCGGCCGCTACATCGAATTCGCCAAACAGACCATCGGCAACATCAGCCTCCGCGGCCTCCGCGTGGTGCTCGACTGCGCCAACGGCGCTTCCTACGAGATCGCCCCGACCATCCTGCGCGAACTCGGCGCCGAAGTCATCGCCGACTCCGTTTCTCCCGACGGCATCAACATCAACTACAACTGCGGCGCCACCCATCCCGAACGCATCTGCCGTCTCGTGAAGGAATACCGCGCCGACGTCGGCATCACGCTCGACGGCGACGCCGACCGCGTGATCTTCAGCGACTGCCGCGGCAACGAAGTGAACGGCGACCGCATCATCGGCCTCTGCGCCCTCGACATGAAGGCGCGCAAACGCCTCCCGAACGACACCATCGCCGTCACCATCATGAGCAACCTCGGCCTCGTCGACGCCATGAAGCAGAACGGCATTACCACCGAGATCACCCCCGTCGGCGACCGCTACGTCATCGAACGGATGCAGGAAAAAGGCATCTACCTCGGCGGCGAGCAGTCCGGCCACCTGATCTTCCTCGACTACGCCACCACCGGCGACGGCATCGTCTCCGCGCTCCACGTCCTCAAGCTCATGAAGCAGCAGAACAAGCAGCTGCACGAGCTCACCGGATTCATGGAGGAGTATCCGCAGAAGCTCTCCGGTCTCTCTGTCAAGCAGAAACCCCCGCTGGCGGAGATCCCCGGCTACACCGACCTCATCGCGAAGGCCGACAAGGAATTCGCAGGCACCGGCCGCACCGTCATCCGCTACTCCGGCACCGAGAACAAGGTCCGCATCCTCGTCGAATGCAAGGACGAAGCTCTCGCCCAGAAGTGGCACGACACGATCAGCGACTTCCTGAAGAAAGCTCTCTGCTGACCGTTTCCCGCACCGAATGCGGCTCCCGGGGCGATTTCCCGTTCCCGCCGCCGCTTCCCGTCCCCTTTCCCCGCCGGAAAGGGGCGCGCGGGACCGGCGATTTGAACTCGGAACCATCCTTCCGCCGCATTCCGGGGAATCCTTCGTGCCGTTTCCCGGCAGCTTTCCCCGGCATCCCTTCCTCCCCGGGCCGCATTCTCCACCGACAATCTGCATGAACCACGGAGAAACCATATTATGTGCGGAATTGTAGGATACACCGGGCCAAAGCCCGCGTTCGCTTTTCTCATCGACGGCCTCAAGCGCCTGGAATACCGCGGATACGATTCCGCCGGCATCAGCCTCCTGAACGGCGATTCCGTCCTGACCGTCAAATCCATCGGCAAAGTCGTCAACCTCGAGGCGAAGCGCCCCGAAGGCGAGAAGGACATGCACACCGGCATCGCCCATACCCGCTGGGCGACGCACGGCATCCCCAGCGAACGCAACGCCCACCCCCACACCGACGAAAACGGCAAGTTCGCGGTCGTCCACAACGGCATCATCGAAAACCACGCCGACCTGCGGAAACGCCTCGAAGCCGCCGGGCACAAGTTCGCGTCCGACACGGACAGCGAAGTCATCCCCCACCTGATCGAGGAGTTCTACAACGGCGACCTCGCCGAAGCCGTTGCCGCCGCCCTCCGCCAGATCTCCGGCACCTACGGCATCGCGGTCATCTCCGCCATGCACCCGGACACCATCATCACCGCCCGCCTCGGCAGCCCCATCGTGGTCGGCCTCGGCAAGGACGCCAACATGGTCGCCAGCGACGTCACCGCGCTCGTGACCTACACCCGCGACGTCATCTACCTGAACGACGGCGAAATGGCGATCCTCACGCCGTCCAAGGTCGAGCTCCGCACCCTCGCGAACGTCCCCGTCCAGCGCCAGGCTTCGCAGGTCTCCTGGGACATCTCCGCGGACGGCAAGGGCTCCTACGAGCACTACATGCTCAAAGAGATCTACGAACAGCCCGAATCCGTCGAGAACTCCATCCGCGGCCGTCTGAGCTTCAAGGCGGGAAATGCCATTCTTTCCGGCCTCAACCTTACCCCGCGCGAGATGGCGCAGATCAACCGCATCGTCGTCGCCGCCTGCGGCAGCAGTTTCCACGCCGGGCTCGTCGGCTCCTACTACTTCGAGGATATCTCCGGCATCCCGGCGTCCGTCGAACAGGCCGCTGAGTTCCGCTACCGCAACCCGATCATCGAGCCGAACACCCTCGTCCTGCCGATCAGCCAGTCCGGCGAGACCGCCGACACGCTTGCCGCCGTCCGCGAGGCTGTGAACAAAGGCGCGATCGTCGCCTCGCTCTGCAATGTCGTCGGGTCCACCATCGCCCGCGAGAGCGGACGCGGCATCTACCTGCACGCCGGCCCCGAGATCAGCGTCGCCTCCACCAAGGCGTTTACCTGCCAGGTGACCGTCCTGCTCATGCTCGCCCTGCTCCTCGGCCGCAACCGCCGCCTCAACCACGAGTGGGGCGAGATCCTCGTCCGCGAGATCGAGGCGATCCCGGATCTTCTCCGCGAAGTGCTGAAGCAGGCGCCGCGCATCGAGGAGATCGCAAAGACGACGGCGCACGCCAACGACCTGTTTTACATCGGCCGCGGCTGCCTCTATCCCGCCGCCCTCGAGGGCGCGCTCAAGCTCAAGGAGATCAGCTACGTCCACGCCGAAGGCTACCACGCCGCCGAGCTCAAGCACGGCCCCATCGCCCTGCTCGAGCCCTCCGTCCCCGTCGTCGCCCTCTGCAACGACATCCCCGGCAAGGACAAGATGCTCGGCAACATCCAGGAATGCTGCGCGCGCCGTTCCCCGATCATCGCCGTCGTCTCCGGCGACGACGACTGCTGCGACAAGTTCACCGACAGCATCATTCGCGTCCCGAAGAGCTCCCGCTTCGTCGCCCCGATCACCACGGTCGTCGCGCTCCAGATATTCGCCTACTACTTCGCCCGCGAACGCGGCTGCGAGATCGACCAGCCGCGCAACCTCGCGAAGAGCGTTACGGTCGAATGACGCCCATGACCGCCGCCGGGGATTCCGCATTGCGCGTCAAGCCGGGTTCTCCGCCGCCCTCGCTGGCGGGGATCCGGTGCGTGATGATGGACCTCGACGGCACGATCTACGAGGGCGACACGCTCTATCCGACGTCGCTGCCGTTCTTCGACGCGCTCACCCGGCACGGCGTCGCCTGGGGATTCGTCACCAACAACACCTCGCGGAGCATCGACTCCTATGTCGAACGCCTTCGCGGCATGGGCGTCCCGCTCTCCGGACGCGACCAGGTCGTGACTCCAGTCCTGAGCGTCGTCGACGCCCTCCGCACGGAGTTCCCCGCTTATCAACGGCTCTTCCTGCTCGGCACGGAGGATTTCCGGCGCGAGATGCGGTCCTTCGGTTTCGATGAGACCGCCGATTCGCCGGACGACCGCCCCGACGCCGTCATCACGGCTTTCGACAAGTCGCTGAACTACGGACGCCTCTGCCGCGCCGCCTGGTGGATCCGGAACGGCGTCCCGTGGTTCGCCACGCATCCCGATGTCTTCTGTCCCACCACGGAGCAGACCTGGCTCGTGGACTGCGGCGCGATCACGGCGTGTCTGGAGACAGCCACCGGCGTTTCGTGTCAACGCGTCTTCGGCAAGCCCAACCCCGACATGCTCCAGGTGATGATGAAACACCTCGGCATTCGCCCCTCCGAACTCCTTATGGCGGGCGACCGCGAGCACACCGACATCGAATCCGGCATCCGCGCCGGAGCGCGTACCCTGCGCATCTCCACGGGCGTAGGCGGCGGCACGTCCGACACCCGCGCGGATTACTCCTGCGCCGACCTCGGCGTCTTTTGCCGGGCGCTCTTTCCCGAAGACGCCGTCTGATCCGCCCGGTCCTGCCTGCCGGCGGTCCCCGGCGAACCGGACGTGTGCGAACGCCCGGTCTGCCGTGCCGCGTCGTTCGTCCCCTGTATCCGCTGCGATTCCGCGCCGTTGGAGCCTTCTTCGCCCGATACCGGAGGGATGATGGTCCCGGGATGTTTCCGGTGGCTGTTTTTTTCTGTTTTTCAGATATGATTATGATGTGTTTTTCATGTCAAAAAACGCCATGTTTGCCGATCCCCTTGTCGAAAGGGAAAAACGCCGTTTTGGAACAATTTTATCGAAAAATGCTTTAAAAGCCGAAGAAAACATCAAAAAACCTGGTTATTTTTCTCAAAAAGTAACGTTTCGCGCTTGAAAACGGAAAAATGAGTGCTATGTTTTAGAATTACCGATGCGGGATTGTGCCCTGACGGGGCATTCGTCATCGAATTTTAACTCAAAAATGATAAAGGTATAGAAAATGTCGACACTTGCGACAATCCTCAACACGCTGGTCGTGATTCTGGCGGTGCTTCTCATCGCCCTCATTCTTGTTCAGCCGTCCAAAAGCGGCGGCGGCTTCGGCTCCGCGTTCGGCGGACTCGGCGAAAGCGTTTTCGGCGCGCAGGCGATGAGCCATCTTTCCAAGCTCACCGTCTGGTGCATTTCCATCTTCTTCGTCCTCACGCTCGCTTCCGCCATCGTCGCCGGCCACATGCAGACCGCTGATTCCAGCGTTGTCGAAGAGTCTTCCATCGCGATGGCGGATCCCGGGACGGAAAAACCTGCCGAAACGGCTGCGGCGGACGCCGTGAAACCCGCTGAAACGGTTGCGGAAACTGCCGCCGCCGTGGAGGAGAAACCCGCTTCGGAAACGCAGAACTGAAACCTGAACGGAGCAAAAAAGTTCCGGGATTAAAAAAAATAATCTGATTTTTTGGAGAAACGCACTTGAAAGAATTGGAAAACAAGAGTATTTTCTATTCTTGGATATGCGTAGTCTTCTCAAGCAACAACCCACGAAGAGGTCTGGAACCATGAAAAAACTTCTCATCGCACTTTTCGCGGCCGCGGCATTTACCGTTTCCGCTCAGACCGCCCGCTCCAGCAGCTGGGCGATTGAGTTCCCGAAAGACGGGAAGGCTGTCAACATTTCCCAGACTTTCACTCCGTTTTTCAAGATCGAGAATGAGGAGCGCGTGATCGACATGCGCCTGAACGAACGTGACATGAGCAATGCCAAGCACTGGCTTGCGGTCGACGTCGCGTTTACCACCAACAAGCCCAAATCCGCCGCCCAGTGGCCGAAGTGGCTCGACAATGTCGAAGTCGAAATCAACATATTCGTGCCTACCCCCGACGACCGCGGCAACATCACCTGGTCCGTCATCGGCGGCAAGCAGACGCTCGCCTCCCTTCAGGCCGACGACAAGCGCCATTTCGTCCGCATGATGATCCCGCCCGAAGTCATCTACCGGTATTTCGCGTTCGACGGTTCGTCCGGCGACATCTCGAAAGATTACAACAAGATTACGAACGACCTGAAGAAATACGCCAGCGACCTTCCCGTGGGCGTCACCATCACCTACGGCGGACGCCCCGTGTCCACCTGCCAGGTCTGTGGCAAGGATGTCTTCGCCCGCCTTGAGAAGAACCAGGGCGCCAATCAGCGCGCCAAGCTGTTTTACACGCTCCTCAAGGGCGACGGCAACGACGGCACGCCCACCCTCGCCTCCACGGCAAAGCTCTTCAATTACATCATCCAGAACAAGTTCAATCCTCAGACCTTCAAATATATGCCGGATGAATTGCTTCCCGTTTCGAAAACCCCGTTCGCATGGGTTCTCTTCGACCGGTTTGAACCTATCAAAGAATCCGCGGGGAAATAACCGATGGCACAGCAAAACTTAATCCTCTGCATCGACATTGGCGGCGACAGCATCAAAGCTGCCGAATTCTCGTATGTTCCCGGGCAGAGTCTGACCCTGGAACGCTTCGCATATACGGAATACGAGTTCTCCTCCGATGAGCCGCCCGAGGACGTGATCCTCAAGACGCTCACCGACGTCATCAAGACGAACGGCTTCACCGCTCGCGACGTCTATGTCTCCCTCTCCGGCAAGAATGCCTTCGTCCGGTTCGTCAAGATCCCCGCGATGACCACGGACAAGGACAAGATACAGGAGATCATTTCCTACGAAGCGCAGCAGGCGATCCCGTTCTCCTCGGACGAGGTCGTGTGGGATTCCCAGCTCCTCCTGCCCACCGCGGACGCCGACGGCAGCGAGATCGACGCCATGATCGTCATCGTGAAGAAGCAGGAAGTCTCCCGCATCTCCGAGCTCATCGAAAAGCTCGGCAAGCGCATCATCCTCATTGAAGTCGCCGGCACCTCCTGCTACAACAGCGCCCGCGCGAACAACGTCGGCTCCAACGAATGCCAGATGATCCTCGACATCGGCGGCCGCTGCTCCACCCTCATTTTCATCGACGGCTCCCGCTTCTTCGTCCGCACCATTCCGATCGCGGGCGACACCATCACCCAGCAGATCGCTAAGGAATTCAACATCTCCTACGCGGACGCGGAAGAGATGAAGCGCAAACACGGTTATGTCTCCCTCGGCGGCGCTTATGAGGAATCCGATTCGGAAGTCGCCTCCGCCGTCTCCAAGATCGTCCGCAACGTCATGACGCGTCTCCACGGCGAGATCAACCGTTCCATCAACGTCTACCGCGCCACCCAGAAGGGCCGCAAGCCGGAAAAGCTCTTCCTCGCCGGCGGTACCTCCATCCTCCCGTATACCCCCCGGTTCTTCTCGGAAAAACTCCGGATCCCGGTCGAATACCTGAACCCGTTCCAGGTCGTCGGCATCGGTCCCGCGGTCGACCAGCAGGTCCTCTCCGAGGTCGCGCACCTGTACGCGGAAACGATCGGCCTGGCGCTTCGCCGCATCGGCACGTCGCCGGTCGAGATCTCCCTGATCCCCGACTACATCCGCAAGCAGAACGAATTCCGCTCGAAACGACCCTTCTTCTTTGCGTCGGCGGCCGTCGTGCTGCTCTTTTTCGGCATCACGCTCTGGACCATGTCGCAGCAGGCGGAAAACATCGCCGCCAAGAGCGAAGACTTCAGTCGCGAAGTCGCCAAGCGCGAAGCGATCCAGAAACGCGTGAAGGATGCCAGCAGCAAGCTCACTGCCGCAAACGGCGAATTCGATGAAGCCGTTGAACTCCTGAAGAAACGCAACAACTTCATCGCGTTCTACTCGCTTATCCGTACCTGCATCCCCGATAACGTCTGGCTGAGCGATTTCTCGATCTCGAACGCGCCCAGCGCACAGATCAAGAGCGCCACCACAGCCACGACCGCCGCCAATAACCCCGAAGCGGCCCAGAACAACGGCGGGCAGCTGTCGATGAACATGCCCGAGGACAGCAACGAGCCGGCGAACGATGCGGACGGGACCGCAAGCAACGCCCTGACCTGGGTCAACATGGTCGCCTACGTCATCTGCGAAAAGAACGACAGCTGGCTGAACGACCGCAGCGCCGCCATCAACAACATCACCTCGAAAATGAAGGAAAACAGCAGCATTTTCAAGGCGAAGGACGAAGAAATCAAGATCGTCTATGACGAAGGGCGCGACATCTGCGACCATCTTACCATCCGCAAGTTCCTGCTTGCCGTCGAACTGACGGAACCCATCGACTCGCCGGAATTCGAAAAGGCGCTTGCCAAAAAGCTCTCACCCATTCCGTCCGAAGACGATAAGGAGGAAGAAGAATGAAACAGTTTATCCTGAAAAATATCGTCCTCGCGGTCATTTTGGCCCTTACGCTCGTCGGCAGTATTGTCCTTATGGTCTTCTGCGAGGGCAAGAGGCGGACGGTCACCGAGTCCATGGCGACGATTGATGAAAACGCCAGGATCATCGAATCCATCGACTCCGCACGCAAGCCCAACAGCGTGGAGGAAAGCGAGACGAAGATCAAGGCGGATACCGAGGTCCTGAGCAAGAAAAACGTTCAGATCTACCGCCACTTCGGCAAGCCCTATCGTCCGGCTCTGCTCAAGCTCCTGAAGAACATCGCTTCCCCCGCCGAACTCAAGGTCGAGCTTCCGCTTGACCCGAGCCTTGTCGCCAAGCCCAAACCGAAAGTCGAACCGGAAGAGGGCGAGGAAGAGGGCGAAGAGGAAGTCGCCGATGCCAAGCCTGCGACCCCCGAACCTCCGACCGACGAGGAAAAAGCGGTGTTCGAATGCGCGCTTGATTCCGGCAATATGGTCAAACTCGATCCCGAAACCAAACAGCCGGCCGACGTCAGACGCGTGGTCCTTTCCTTCGACGAGGATACGCTCCGCGGCATGCTCGCCGATCTCTACAAGGAGATCCACCAGGAATCCGAAGACGACACGTTCGTGATCCCCGATACCATCCAGTCCGAACGCTCACAGCTCTTCGAAAAGCTGTTCAATCAGATCATCGAAGCCCCGGAAGTGGTCAATCCCGCCCGCGCCGAGGATTTCCGCAAAGCCGCCGCCGCCAAGTTCGCGCAGGCTTTCGCCATCTTCCGCGAAGACGTCCAGGCGCATACGCTTGAGAACGTGAACGACAGAGTCGCGCATGAGCTCTTCCTTGACGCCCTCGGGCTTCCGCGCCTGATGCGCCAGCGCGACTGCAAGAACTACATCGACTTCCTTTACGAGAAATACCTTGCCTCCGATGTCATCCCCGGCCTTCCCGAGGACGATCCGATCGAAAGGGAACGCCTCGTTCAGGATTTCATCTACGGCAAGAACCTCAACCGCCAGGCGCTCCCCGTGCCCGAAATGGTCATCCCGATCATCCGCAACTTCCAGATCAAGGAAGACCTCTTCCGCAGGATGAAGGATGCCGGGATCAAACAGCTCCTTTCCATGAATGCCGGCGTGTTCTACGGCTCCACCATGGACAGCGATGCCGAAGGCCCGATCCTCTCTTTCACCTATACCCTGGAAATGACCGCCTCCATGGACGCGATCAACGCTTTCATCAATTCCCTTCAGGGGGCGTACAAGACCGACCGCGTCTACGTCATCAACGACATCAAGTTCTCCGCTCCCTATGAAGACCTGATCAACGCCAACGCCGTTGTTGCCTCCCATACGGACAGCCTCGGGACCACGGTCCGCCGCACCACCGCGCAGGGCGGGATCCCCGGCGCGCCGCCGGCCGACAACAACGCGACTCAGCAGCAGACTGCCGCCGAGCAGGCCGCCGCGGCGCTGTCCACCAGCACATACGACCTTACTGACCCGCATCACCCGGAATACGGCAAGGTCCTGGTCGGCGAAGTCCGGGACGAGATCAAATGCACGATCGTGGTGAATTATCTGTTCTATCGTGCCGACAATATCACCCCCCAATGATGGAGCAGCCCTGACATGAAAAAGTTTCTTCAAGCGCATTACGAAAAAATAATTTTAGCCGCACTGCTCATCATTTTCACGGCTTTGCTTTACTATCAGCTGATGTTTATCCAGCGGGCGCAGAACAAGTACGTCGACGCCAAGGTGAACCCGGTCCAGAAGCCGTCCGATTACGAATCCATTGATTTCTCCGTCGGCCCCAAGTACAAGATGGAAACGATCTTCTCCGACTGGAATACGGTCGCGTCCGTCGAGGACGTTGCGAATAAAACGCAGATGATGGCTCCCTATCCCATGGCGGAATGTGTTTTCTGCCACGCCCTCATCCCCGCAAATGCCTATCCCGCCATCGGCGAGACGAAGAACGGCAAGTGCCCTGCTTGCGGCAAGGCGCTCGCGCCCCGCGTCAAAGTCGAAGAAAACGAGCTCGCCGGCAAGGCCGACCAGAACGGCAACGGCATCCCGGACGAGTGGGAAAAGGAACAGAACATTTCCGCCGAATACACGCATCCCGATTCGGATGAGGACAACGACGGGTTCTCCCTCATACAGGAATTCAAGGCGAAGACCGATCCCACCGATGCGGCAAGCCATCCGAAATACATCACGCAGGTCTATGTCGATGCGATCAGCCAGCAGCGTTTCACCGGCCTGGAACTCGTCTCCGTCGACATGACCAAGGAGGACAAGAAGAACTGGCAGGCCACCTTCAATGTGGTCCGCAACAACCGCAAGAGATCCGAATTCGTCCGCATCGATGTCGGCACGTTCAAGAACAACAATGTCGATTTCAGCGTCGTCGACATCGAAGTCGATGACAAGACGCAGACCCCGGTCGTCTATATCCAGCGCGTCGGCAAGGTCGAACGCATCGCCTGCCGTCCCAAGCAGCCCGTCTACGATCCCGCCCCCCGCGTGAGATTCCTCAACGTCCTGCTCGGCCGCAAGTTCATTTCCTCCGTCGGCGCCGAATTCTCCCTCGGCACGGACAAGACCGGCAAGGAAGTCTACAAGGTCGTTTCCGCCGATCCGGTCACGAAGGATGTCGTCGTCGAATCCGTCGGCGATAATCCAGAGACCATCAAGATCGGGCTTGCCCCGAAGGAAACCGCGACGGATGCCGGCAGAACGCTTCCGCCCGGCACGCCCCCCACGACCACGAACGGCCGGACGCTTCCGCCCGGCACGCCCCCGACCACCCCGACCCGGAGAGATGACTCCCCCTTCCTTCAGAGGCAGAGATAACCCGCGTATAACCCTTATCACGTTGATACATAATCAATAATTCAAAATAAAAACAACCAAGGATGAGACAATGAAGATGAGACCCCATTGTTTTCTTCGCCCGTTCCTCCGGCCCGCGGCCGTTTTCGCGCTCGCGTTCGGTGTGACGTCCCTGATGCTTTCCGCTCAGGACGAGACCGTGCCGGCGGATGCTGATGCGGCAGTAACGGAAACCGCGGAGGAAACGGCTTCCGCCGACGAAGCGTCTGCCGTCGAGGCCGAAGCTGAATCCGAAACGGCAGTTGAAGCCGAAACGGAAGTTGAAGCCGAAACGGAAGAACCCGTTCTTTCCGGCGATGAACTGGAAATTTCGAACGCTGTGGAAGCGGATCTGCTTGAGAACGAAGCTCTGTTCAACGAGCTGCTTGCAAAGGCGATCACGCGCACGAACGAAAAGCAGTTCGAGGAAGCGTTCAAGCTCTTCGACGATGCGAAGGCCGAACTTGAAAAGTGCGAGGTCTCTCCGACCCGGGTCGTTTTCGCGGACCGTCTTGCCGCCGAACGCAAGAAAGCTCAGATCCTTTACGGCAACGCCCTTCTGGAGCAGTGCGAAAAGGAATTCAACAAGCTTCTCCTCATCGCCGATACCAGCCGGAACGACGAGATCCTTGAAATCGGTCCGAAACTCATCACGGACCTCACCTATGCCAAGGTCGTCTACTACCTCGGCATCCTTCCCGGCGAACCCTATGACAGCGCCGCGCTTCAGGTCGAGATCGCCAAGGATCCCGTGAAGAAAAAAGAGCAGTTCGCCACCAACGCCGATTCCATGATCAAGACGACCCAGGAGCTCATCGACAGCCAGAACTTCTGGAACGAGACCAGCCTCAACGCCGTTGATCCGCGCTATGACGAACGCCAGCGCGAGATCAACCTCCTGTTCCGCGCCGGTCAGTTCCTCTACCAGAACGACCAGTGGGATGAAGCGCGCGACAAGATGGAGCAGATCCTGGTGAAGGACCCCTACAACGAGAACGCCATCACCCTTCTTGAAAAGATCTACCGCAGGCTCTACGCCATTGCCGACGTCCGCGCCTATAACGAGCTTCTCCGCGAGCAGGCGCAGTCCGACTGGAGCTGGGTCGAGAGCATTCCCGATGTCCGCAATATCGTGATCACCGGCTCCGCCGATCCCTACGAAGCCGCGGGCAACGAGCTTTACAACCGCCTGAACGACCTGATGATCGACCACATCGAATTCGAAGGCGCCGATGTCACCTCCGCGATTTCGATGCTCCGTGCGCGCAGCAAGGACCTCGACCCGCAGGGCGAAGGCTTCAACATCATCGTCCCGCAGTCCGAAAAATACGCTGACAAGACTGTCACCCTCAACCTTGACCAGATCCCGTTGTACGAAGTCATCCGCTACATCTGCAAGATCACCGGCCTTAACTTCCGCATCGACGAAACCGACAAGATCATCACGATCGGCTCCGGCTCCGACGTCAGCGACATGGTCACGCGCTACATCCCGATCCGCCAGGCGACCATTCTCCGCATCGTCGGCAACATGCGTGCCGAGGGTATCGGCGACGGCATCACGCAGGAAGACACGCTCGGACAGGTCGACGCAGGTTTCGCGAATGTCAGCCCCAGCAGCATAGAGAACGATCCGGACAGCATGCGCGTCACCTCGATCGCGCCCGAAACTCTCCGCACCTATTTCTCCGAGAGCGGCATCCCGTTCGAAGACGGTTCCTCCATTGCCTACGACGCACGCGCCAACAAGCTCACCGTCGTGAACACCCCGGAAAACATCCGCCAGCTTGAATTTGCCATCCGCGACATGGACATGCAGGATCCGCTGATCCTCATCGAGTCCAAGATGGTCGAGATCAAGATGAACGACCTGGAAGAACTCGGTTTCGACTGGACTCTCGCACACGGCAACGGCGAAGGCGACCACTGGAATTTCACGTTCACGTCTCCGGCGATCAGCTCCGGCTTCTCCGACAACACGCTCGTGAACAACCTGAACCTGATCCCGAACTTCGGCCCCGGCGGCAGCTGGAGCCTCTTCCTCACGATCAACGCCATTGACCGCACCGACCGTTCGGAAATCCTTTCCACGCCGAAAGTCGTGACCGTTTCCGGCCGCCAGGCGCAGGTGCAGATGGTCCGTCAGATGTACTTCCCGGAACGCTGGACCGAACCTGAGATCTCCACCAGCTGCGGCTCCAGCGTCACGTTCGAGCCGTCCTATCCGGAATTCGGCCCGGCGCGCGACATCGGCACCAGCCTGACCGTCACGCCGACCCTTCAGCCCAACAACTACACGATCCGCCTGGAGCTGAATCCCTCGGTTACCGACCTCACCGGCTGGTCCGACTACAGCTACAACTACGTGATCGGCGAATTCGCGTCCGGCGACGAGTATCCCATGACCCTCAAGATGCCGGAAATCTCCAACCGTGAAGTCCAGACCACCATCAAGGTCTACGACGGCCAAACCGTGGTCATCGGCGGCATCCTCTCCGATACGCACGGCCAGCTCAGCGACAGATGGCCCATCTACGCGGACATCCCGCTCATCGGGCGCCTCTTCACCGAGTCCGCAGCCGAATCGCACAAGGACAACCTCATCATCTCGGTGTCGACCCGCCTGATCAGCGGCGACGGCATCCCGGTCCGCACCAATACGCAAAACGGTCTCCCGGACTTCAGACGGTAAGGAGAAGCTGAAATGAAGAAGATTAAAGATTTGAAATATTTCATGGAGGCTCCCATGCAAGCATTCCCCCGCTATTCCGCCATCCTCCTGGCGCTTGCTTTCTCGGTTCCCGCCTTTGCGCAGGAGGTCGAGGACATCGCCATCGAGGAAGAAACATCCGCCGTCGAGGCGGCTGAAGCTCAGCCTGAGGCCGAACTCTCCGACGCTGAAAAAGAAGCGCTCCGGGACCAGACCGCCGCATCCATTGATGAACTGATCTCCCGTTATGCCCAGCGTCAGAACGCCGACGAGCTTATGGAAAAGGCGCGCACCGCGTACGAGCATGAGGATTATGATGTCGCGGTCGAAATCTATATCGACGTCCTGAAGCTCCTTGAACAGGACGTTGTCGACGGGGAAGTCCCCGAGGCGAACCAGAACAAGATCGCCAGCGTCCAGAAAATGATCTCCAGCTCCTACTATTACTGGTCGCGGAAGCTCTTCAACGAGGCGGAAAAGACTGCGCAGAGCGGCCTCTACGACGAAGCCATCGAAAAATGCGAGGAAGCGATCAAGGTGTATCCGCTTTCCGAGCCCCTCATGCGCAAGACTATCGACGAATACACGCTCATGAAGTCCTCCGCCCAGTACAAGAAGGACACCTCCGAAGAAGAGCTTATCCCTGAGGCGAAGAACCGTGAAAAGCGCATCTCCGTCCTGATCCGCCAGGGCCAGACGCTTTACAACACCAAGCAGTGGAACCGTGCGCAGGAGAAATTCAACCAGGTCATAATCCTCGACCCGTACAATATTACGGCGATCGACTATCTCCGCCGCATCTACATCCACGAGTCCGAGGTCGGAAAGCGCCGCCAGGGCGCAGTCTGGGTCGAACGCGAGGCGGAAGCCATGTGGGAAATGATCTCCCCGATCCCGACCGGATCCGAGACCTCCGACGACGTCGTCGTCGAAGATGTCAAGGTGAAGGAAGACAATGTCGGCACCACCCAGAAGAAACTCCACGACATCATCATCGACCGCATCGACTTCGAGGAAGTCTCCATCACGCAGGTCGTCCAGTTCCTCAAGCACACCAGCAAGGACAAAGATCCGGACCGCGTCGGCGTCAACTTCGTGCTCCGCTTCAACACGGACGACACCAAGCCCGCCGGACAGCCCGGCGATGATGAATTCGGCGAGGAAGACGAATTCGCCGAGGACACCGAATCCGAGGACACCGAGGAAGAGTCCGAAGGCGATTTCTACTCCTATGACGACAGCATGCCCGGCGGTCCCGATGGGGCGGAACCCGTCCAGACTGCTGAAAACACCACGGTCAACCTCGTTGTCGAGAACGTCTCCCTGATCGACGCCATCCGCTATATCTGCAAGGCCGCCAACCTCCATTTCCGCGTTGAAAACTACGCGGTCGTGATCGCTGCCAAGGACGTTCCGCTTGACGAGTTCGTCCGCAAAACGTTCCCGATCGACAAGGAGATCCTTGCCAGCGGCATCATCGGCGGCGACCTCACCAACGAAAGCGTCAAGCAGTACCTGATCGACCGCGGCATCCCGTTCCCGAACGGCGCCTCCGTCCGCTATGACGAGATGAGCAGCCGCCTGACGGTCTACAATACCTCCGAAGCGCTCGACAAGGTGGAAGACCTGATCGACCAGATGGACGTCTCCGATCCGCAGGTGCTGATCCAGGTCAAGTTCGTCGAAATCGAAATGAACGACCTTCAGGAACTCTCCTTCGACTACACGTTCTCCCGCATCGCCCCGACATGGGATGAAGTCACGGCACAGGGCGTTCGCCCGGCGACTCCTACCGGAAACGACGGTATCGTTGCCGACCAGTCCTTCATAATGTACTACTCGAACGGATCAAGCTCCTCTCGCCGTACTCTTCCGTCCAGCAGAGAGGATCCGGCTACCGCCACGTCCCCTGTCACTGCTGCTGACATTCAGAATATGGATTCGATGGAAGTTCATGCCGGCGACGTTTACTACATCCCCGACAACTGGCAGGATGATGAAGCCTTCTATACCGGCGTCCTTCAGAACGAAGCGGCGAAGAACTACGGCCACCACCTCACCTGGGGACCGAACAGCCACTTCAACCGCAACGCCCAGACCAGCCCCGGCATCTTCGGCGCCACGACCGGTTCGTATAACGACACGGTCTTCAACTGGTCCACCTACAACGCGGACGGCTACCAGTTCAACGGCGGCATCCACGCCCTGGACAACGCCGATTCCACGGAAATCCTTTCCGCGCCGCGCCTGACGACCATGAACAACCAGAATGCCGTCATCCGCATGGTCACGGAAAAGTACTATCCGACCGACTGGGAAGAGGCGGAACTCGAAACCATCTCCACCAACGGCTCCAACGTGCCGGTCTTCACGCCGTCCATCCCGCAGTTCGGCGGCTCCACCGAAGAAGGCATTGCCCTGCAGGTCCGTCCGCGCGTGGAAGAGGACAACTACACGATCTTCCTCGAAATGACCCCGGTCATCCAGGAATTCATCGGCTGGACCGACTACTCCTACTCCATCCCGCTGGGAGACAACAACGAGCTGTATCCCAACACCCTGAAGATGCCGATCATCGAAGCCCGTTATCTGAACACCAACGTCATGAGCTACGACGGCGAGACCGTTGTCCTCGGCGGCGTGATCCGCGACGAGCTGTCCATGATCGAAGACCAGTACCCGATCCTCGGCGACCTCCCGCTGATCGGACGCTTCTTCCAGGGCAAGGGCAAAGGCGCCAAGAAGACCAACCTCCTGATCTTCCTCACCAGCCGCCTGATCAAGCCCGACGGATCCCCGTTCCGCGAAGACCAGAGCGGACGCGGCGTCCCGGCGATCTGATCGCCCCGATGCGAATCTGCGACCCGGCGCCGGTTTTCGGTACCGGGTCTTTTTTTCGGCGGTGCTGCTTGCTGCTGCGGGGGCTTTCAAAAAACGCATAACTGATCATTTCCGGGCGATTCCGGCGCGGTTCCCGTTTCCCGCGTGTTGGTCTCCGTTTTTGCTGTCGCGGACGATTCCCGGGCTGTTTCCGGCGTTTTATTGACAAGCCCCTGCGAAGCGTCGTCCCATCCGGCGTGAAGCGAGGGCATGACGGGATTTGTTCGTGAAAAAACGGTCTATCCGCTAAGATTTCCGCCTTTTATGCATCTAATATACAGAAACACCTTTTGAAACACGTACCATACAAGGAGCAAAAACATGAAAAAAACACTGTTTCACGCCGCCCTGTGCGCCATGAGCGTCGCGATCCCCGCGTTTGCCGATGAAGCCGCCGATCAGAAGGCGGTCGCCTCCGAACTGAACCGTCAGGGCTTCAAGCTGTTCGACACAGTCTGCAAGGCGGACGCGAAGAAAAATATGTTCATCTCGCCGTTCAGCATCGACGGCGCGTTCGGCATGGTCTACTGCGGCGCGAAGGGCACGACCGCCGACGAGATCCGCAAGACGCTCGGCCTGCCCGCCGATCCCGCAGTCTGCGGCGCGTTCTTCGACTCCGTCACGAAGCAGTATGCCGAGGCGGAAAAGACCGAAGTCCTGGTCTCCAACTCCGTCTGGACCGACACGGACCAGAACGTGCTGCCCGCGTTCACCGAGATGATCAAGAAGTATTACGGCGGCGCGTTTTACAAGGAGGATTTCGGCCAGTCCGCGAAGGTCGCCGCGAAGATCAACGCCTACGTCGAGGCCCGCACGAAAAACATGATCAAGGACCTCCTCTCGCCCGATTTCTTCAGCAAGGACACCTCCATGGTCCTGCTGAACACGCTGTATTTCGAGGCGAAATGGGCGAACCCGTTCCCGAAGGACAGCACGAAGCCGATGACGTTCACGCAGTTCGGCGGCGCGGAAAAGGAAGTCCGGATGATGTACCAGAAGAGCAGCGGCATCGCCTACTACGCCAATTATCAGGAGAACGTCCACGCAATCGTCCTGCCCTACGAAAACCGCCGCTTCGAACTCGTCGCGCTCATGCCGATCAACGGCGGGTCCGACCACGGCGAGGCTGCGCTGGCGACGATGGCGGCTTCCATCGGCGACAAGCTTGACGCCTGGCTCGGACGCCGTATGCGCGGCGAAACGCGCGTCTGGCTCCCGAAGACCGACCTGACCTGCAAACTCGACCTCAACAAGACCCTGCAGGGGCTCGGCATGAAGACCCCGTTCTCCAATTTCGCCGACTTCTCCGGCATCGACACCGAGGAAGCGCTCAAGATCGAAAACGTGGTGCACAAGACCGCGCTGAAGATGGACGAAGTCTCCACGAAGGCCGCCGCCGCCACCGCCATCGGCATGGCGAGGATCACCTCCATCGGCATGCCCGACCCCGTCAACGAGTTCCGTGCCGACCGTCCGTTCATGGTCCTCATCCGCGACAACCAGACCGGACTCGTCCTCTTCGCAGGCCGCATCAACGATCCGACCGCGAAATAAAATCGGATCATATTTTTAAGAAATCTGACCCATTTGCGCCGGGCGGATCACACGATGATCTCCCGGCGTTTTTCCTGTCTTCGCGGGGAGGGGAATCAAGATGTAAACAAAAAGATAACAAGTAGTCGCAATCCGACTTTATCTTCAGCTGGACAATCAAAAGGCAGACATGCTTTCAAGAATGACAAAACAATCGTCAAATCCGTCCGTAATCCTGTCAATAATATGATGTAGAATAAGTTATAAATGACGATCAAGGCGTCATTCCTGACGGACAATGGAAACAAAACACGACTCCGCAAGGCGTTGAAACCTTTTGAAAAAGTGTGTGATTCCGGATGCCGCTATGCGCGTTTTTGCAATCAGCTTTTTGCTGCGGATATCGCGGATCGGGATCAGGAACCCGCATCGTTTTCCGGCGCGTTTTCCACGGGGGCGGAGGAATCGTTTTCCGCGGTCTTATCTTCGCGCGGAGGATCGTTGATCTTCTTTTCGGATCGTTTGAAAAGCATTTGTCTGAGCCGGTTCAATCGATCGATCTTTTCGTCTGCAAATCCTGCCGCGATTTCTTCGTTCGATGCGTGAATCGCATCCGCCGGGATGCCTTCGTGCCATTCTGCGAGCGCCCTGCGGAATGATCCCGCCTGGTACGCATAGCCGTTGCCCCAGGCGATCTGCCAGATCCCGGTCAGGAAGACGACCAGCGCCGCGATCGTCATCATAACGCAGTCGGCGGGATGGCGGCGTTCGCGGCGGCCCGGCCCGAACATCATCAGATTCGCACCGGCAAAGAGAAAACAGCCGCCCAGCAGCCAGACGTAGCGGAAACGCAGATTTTTGTCCGGTTCGCCGATCCTGTAATCGTCCCCGGCGGAAAGCTCGTCCATGCGCGCGAACGCATCGGGCAGCGTCTCCGTCTGCGTCAGCGCCTTGCGGAATTCTTCGCAGTACCGTTCTTCCAGCGCGGCGGATCCGGTGGCGTTCCCGCCGACGACAAGCCCGGCGACACCGACCCAGGTGGTGCAGTAGCATGTGAGGATGGCAAGCAGGATCACGATGCCCCACCAGCGCGTTCCCGGATTGCGGACGGCGCGGATGAACAGGAAAAAGATGAAGGCGGGGAAAATGACGAGTACGGCGAGCGTCACGAAAACGGATAAGATGTTCGCGGTATCCACTTCGCCGGCGCTTCCTTATTTCGCCTCGGCGGGCGCGGGACAGACGTTCAGCAGGACCTGTTTCCATTCCGGGGCCGTCTTCGCGTTGCCCATCAGGTCGCGCACCTTGCGGAATCCGTCGCCGTAGACCGGATCGGTGTTCTGCTCCATGCGCCAGGGGACGCGGTCCAGCTTTGCCGTTTTTGCGTACAGCCAGGCGACGAACTCGGCGAATCCTTCGCGGATTTGCGGATCGTCGATGTGCGGCAGGTTCTCCTGCATCCAATCGTGGGCGAGCTCATGCGCGCCGACGCCGCGGAAGAAGTCCGGCGGCTGGCCCCTCAGGATCAGGATGCGGAATTCATCCTTGCTGCGGATGGGGTGGTTGAAAAACGTAAGCGTGTTCCGGTGGAAGATGAAGAGGCCGAGCTCGCGTTCGCCGTCGCCGGAGGATTCCTTTTTGAGTTCTTCCCGGGTGCAGAGGTCGAATTTGATCGTGTGCTTCGTGCCCATTTTGAACTTGTCGGCGAGTGTCTGGCGGAGCGAGGTCATGATCTTTTCCGCCTCGGACTGTGAAAAAATGGCGTCGCGGGCGCATTCCCGGCACAGGCTGCGGCCGTCGCCGAGGTCTTTCGAGAACTTGTCAAGCGGCATCTGGCAGCTGGAGCATGCCGGCAGTTCCTTGCAGTATTCGCAGAGGAACATGTTGTTGCCGATGATGAAGCCTTTCGGTTCGCGCCGATGGCAGTGGACGCATTCGCGGAAGGTGGTTTCCAGACAGGCTTTCGAGCAATAGTTTTTGTCGTTGCTGGTGAACCCCTGCTTGAATCGTTTGCCGCAGACATCGCAGACCGGAAGAAGCGATTCGGCATACTGGTTGAAACATTTCTCGCTGCAGAAATTCTTGTCCTCGGACTTCAGGAACGATGCGTTGGAAGAGATTCTTTTGCCGCACCAGTCGCAGGTCATCACGTTCCGCGCCGCGAACAGGCCGCCGCTGAGCAGAATGGAAAGGAAAAATGTCAGAAACAGGGTGAGAAAACGGTACATCATGGTGCTTCTGAAACTCCGTTGTTCGTTCATAGCAGACAAGAATATACTACCGGAACCGGTGAATGTCAAATGCCCGATCCGATTTTTTTAGTTTTTTAAGGAAAACGAAACCGGAAAAGGCGGATCACCTGCCGTTCTTTTTTCCCTTCAGAGGATACTCCTTCAGCAGGATCTTTTTCCATTCGGGTGCCGTTTTCGCCTCGCCCATCATCGCGCTGACTTTGCGGAAGCCCCCGCCGTACACATCATCGGTGCGTCCTTCCGTGTATTCCATCATGCGCTTGTTTCCCTCGGCTTTCGAGAACGACCAGGCGACGAATTCGGCGAAGCCCTCCCGGATCTCCGGTTTGTCCATCAGGTGCGGCAGCTCCTCGCTCATCCAGTCGTGCGCCAGCTCGTGCGCCCCGACCGAACGGAACACGTCGCGCGGGAGCCCGGTCAGGATGCGGATCGTGTACTGCGGTTTGTTCCGGATCGTCTTCGGGTCGAACCACCCCAGCTCATTGTGCTCGCCGTCTGCCTCGAGGTTGAGCTCCCTGCGTGTGCCGAGCTCGTAAATGATCTTGTGTTTGGTGGTCATCTTGAATTTCGTGGATAGGACCTGCCGGACGTCTTTCAGGACTTTTTCCGCCTCGGCATTTTCCTTGATGCAGTCTTTGGCGCAGTCCCGGCAGAGACGGTCTCCTCCGCCGGACACGGTTTCGGAAGGCAGCTGGCAGTATTCGCACCGGGGCAGCATCGCGCATTCGTAGCAGAGCGGGACCGGCTTCCCGGCGCCATTTTTCGCCTGGACCGACACGAATTTCTCCTTCTGGCAATGCGCGCACTTCGCGTGGGAAGGTTCTTTCCCGGCTTTTTCCTGAGCAGGAAAACGCACGGGAAAAACGCACAGCGCGGCTGCGGCAAGGAAGAAAGCGATAATGCGTTTTGACATGATACGTTCCGAATCTCTGAATGGTGAAAGGGGTTCAAAGAATATAACACCGTAAATCGGGAAAGTCAAATCTCCCGCCTGTTTTTCCGTCGCATCCGCCGCAAAGCCTGGTGTCAGCTTTTGCCGGGAAATCGGGGGCGGTTCGGCGTTTTGCCCCGGGACGGCGCACGCGGGTGATGTTGACGCGGTGCATTCCGGTCCGCAATCGGATGAAATAGTCGGAGAGCATGTTGCAATTCTATTATGACAGCCTGTTTTATTGTTTGATGCGTTTGGTCGCGATCTGCGGATGAGGCTTCGTCCGTTTTGGGCGCAAATCGCCAGGATGGATCGACTTCCGTCCACGGGGCACGTGTTTGTTTTTTTCGTGACAGCCTATCATGATGATCGTTTCCCGATGCCGGATCTGTCCGTATTTGTCTTCCGGAATGCTCAACTTTGCCTTATTTTTCAGAAAATTGATTGTTTCGATTTGCAATATTATTTGACAGGATGTATATTGTTGTGTTACTATATCTCTCAACCCGTAAAACGGAGCTCAAAAACATGGCTAATTCCGATCCCGCAATCTTCAGAAAAGCAATTTCGCGCCTTTACGATTCATTCCGTGAATCGGTCGAAAGCATCGGAAACGTCTCTCCCGTGGACATCAGCGTCCGCCAGCATCAGACCATGGCGCTGGTGTGCCGCCTGACCGAGGAGAAACCGAACGGCGTTACGCTGAAAGAGCTTGCGGAGGCCATGAAGCTCGCGCCCGCGACCGTGTCCGAACTCGTCGAATCCCTCGTGAAAAAGGATTTCCTTCAGCGCATTCAGAATCCCGAAGACCGGCGTGCTGTCCAGATCACGCTTACTCCGCATGGCCAGACCCTCCTTGACGAAAGCATCAAGCGCGTCGAGGGCCTTTGCGAGAAGCTTCTGAACGGGCTTTCTCCTGCCGAACGGTCCGCCATGCTCGGCGCCCTGACCAAGATCACAAACAAACTTTGAGCGCTGCTCGCTGAGATGACGGTCCCGCCGGGCGCAAGCCCGCGGAACCCCTGCGCAGATCGCATTCCCGAATCCGCCTGAACCACCCCGGCGGATTTTTTGTTTTTTCTCAAAAAAAGGGGTTTTCTGTTTGCAATCGTCACAAGCGCATGCTATATTATATCTTATCTTATCTGCGGAGAGATGGCCGAGTGGTCGAAGGCGCAGCATTGGAAATGCTGTATAGGGGCAACTCTATCGTGGGTTCAAATCCCACTCTCTCCGCCATTTTTTGTGCCCGGATCCCGGGCGAATGCCGCAGGACCGGGTTCCTTTCCCATAGTTTACCCTCCTCATTTTCAATTTGTTTCCTGTTTCCCGCCGGCAGGGCGAAAACGCGCCTGTCCTTCCTGCGTCTTCCGCATCGTTCAGTCTTCGGCGGGGACTGCGAGGGAAACGGCTTCCTTATGCTGGCTTCGGAACCAGGATGCCTGTCTGCGTGCGTACTGGCGCGTTGCGACCACGATGGATTCCAGCAGTTCGTCGCGGCTTGTCTTTCCGGCGAGATAGTCGCCGATCTGGGCGTATCCGATCGCCTGCCATGCGGTCGGCGCCTGGAGGAGCCCTTTCCCGAGCATTGTGCGAGCCTCCTCGATCCAGCCGGATTCCAGCATCGCGGCGGCGCGTCGGCGGATTCTGCGCACCAGGTCGGCGCGGTCGCGGACGAGCACGAACTGAGCGAACCTCGGATCGGGGGCGGAGCCGCCGGATTGGAGTTCGGTGATCTGTTTGCCGGACAATAAAAAGACTTCGCGGGCGCGGATGAGCTTGCGCTTATGAGGATAGAAACGCTTGAAATCCAGCGGGCATTCGCGTTCCATGACAGCCGCGAGCTCCGGGAAATGCTCCTCGTTGTCGTATGCGGCGTCAAGTTCGTCGCGCAGGCTCTGTTTCGCGGGAAGGACGTCCAGTCCGTACACCAGCGCATGAAGGTACAGCCCGCTGCCGCCCGCGACGACCGGGAGATGCCCGCGCGCCTGGATTTCGCCGATGATGCGGAGGGCGTCGGTGCGGAATCGGAACACATCGGATTTTTCCGAGATGTCCATGGAGTCGATCAGGTGATGCGGCACCAGACGGCGTTCCTCCGCGGTCGGCTTTGCCGTGCCGATGTCGAGTCCGCGGTAAAACTGCATGGAGTCGGCGGAAACGATCTCCCCGCCGCATTCGCGCGAGAGGGCGAATGCCAGTTCGGATTTCCCGGCGGCGGTCGGCCCCATGATGACGGGGATCCCGGACGTCCGCCGGACGGCGTCAAGCAGGTTTCGCAGTGTCGCCGGCGTCATCCTTCTTCGCCTCGGATTTGTTGTCGGGCCGGAAGAACGAGGAGACCACGAAGAGCGTCACGCCGCAGCAGATCGCCGAATCCGCTACATTGAACGACGGCCATTCGAAGCGGTCCCAGTAAAAACGGAGGAAGTCGATGACCGCGCCGTGCCAGAGACGGTCCGTGCAGTTGCCGACGATACCGGAGGCGACCATCAGCAACGCGAAACAACGTTCCGGCCAGCCCGCGCTGAGTTTCCGCAGGAAGACGATCAGCAGGACGAATGCCGCGATCGAGATCCCGAACGGGATCCACGGCAGGTTTTGGAACATGCCCCACGCCGCGCCTTTGTTCGTGACGTGCGTGAGGTCGAAAAAGCCGGGGATGACCGTGATGCGCTCGTGCAGTTCGATGTTGCGCAGGACCAGGATCTTGGTCGTCTGGTCCAGAACGGCAAGGAGCAGCGCGAACACGGCTGCCGCGAGGACGACGCGACGTTCCCGGCGCGATCCGGGCGGCATCTGTGCTTCAGGCGTGAAAAACTTCATAGTGGCGGGCGGCGGGAAGAGACAGAGATACGGCACGGCGGACAGTGCCGGGATTGCGCGTATCCGCCGTGAGGGACCTGTGCCGGATTCGGATCAGCGGTGGCGTCCCTCGTGCGCTTCCTTGCGGGACTTGCATGCCACGCAGAAACGCGCATAGGGTTTGATCTCGAGGCGGGCGGGGCTGATCTCGTTGCCGCATTCGATGCAGATGCCGTATTCGTTTTCGTCGAGGCGGGTCAGTGCCTCGTCGATCATTTCGATCACGGTGCCTTCGTCGGACAGCAGTCCCAGCTCGAAATCGTGCTGGAAGTTGTCGCTGCCGAGGTCCGCCATATGCGTCGCCATGCCTGCGCCCGGCCCGGATTTTCTGTTGGTCAGGGCGTCGGCGCGGTGGATGTTCAGCTGGTCCAAGTAGCTGGCTCTCAGGTCAAGCAGGAGATCCCGGTAGTGCTTTTTCTGCTTCGAGGAGAAGTGCGATTTCCGGATGACATGTCCGCTGGCTTCCGCCTGGTTCTGGAACGCCGCGACCTCGGCCTTCGTGACAATTCGCCCGTGGTGAGAAGCCTGGATGTCTTTGTTCTTGTCCGCTTTTTTCTTGGCAAGGATGGCGGCTTTGGGTTCCGGTTTCACAACGGCCTTTTTGGCAGGTGTTTTCACCTCGGCTTTCACAGCAGCCTTGACAGCGGCTTTCGCAACGGCTTTCTTCGCGGGCGCAGCCTTGACAGCGGCTTTCGCAACGGCTTTCTTCGCGGGCGCAGCCTTGACGGCGGTCTTCTTTGCAGGTGCGGCTTTTTTCGCGGGCGCAGCCTTGACGGCGGTCTTCTTTGCGGGCGCAGCCTTCTTCGCGGGCGCAGCCTTAACAGCGGCCTTCGCAACGGCTTTCTTTGCGGGCGCAGCCTTCTTCGCGGGGGCAGCCTTGACGGCGGTCTTCTTTGCGGGCGCAGCCTTCTTCGCGGGGGCAGCCTTGACAGCGGCCTTCGCAACGGCTTTCTTTGCGGGCGCAGCCTTCTTCGCGGGGGCAGCCTTCTTCGCGGGCGCAGCCTTGACAGCGGCCTTCGCAACGGCTTTCTTCGCGGGGGCAGCCTTCTTCGCGGGCGCTTTGACAGCCGGCTTGGCGGGAGAAGCCTTCGCAACAGTTTTCGCCAGCGGCTTGGAGGCCGGTGTTTTGGCCTTCTTGGTTTCGTTCTTTTTCATCTGTTACAACTCCTGGTTTTTGCGGCTGTCAATGGCCGGATCTCGGTGTTTTTGAATTCGATTCATCTTCCGGACCGGCGGTTCCAATCATTACAGGATCATTGTTTGCGGTCCGCAAAAATCATCGAACTATTTAAAATAGCACTAAAAGCATCATAATCAAGCCGGATGAATTGAAAAAAACGTTTTTCGCTGTATATTTTATCGCCGGACTGTTCCCCGAGCCTCATTTCCCGCCATCCGCGGCCGCGGGCGGAGCATCCCCGGCGCCACAGCTTTTTGGAGAAAACATGATCGACCTTCACATGCACAGCACCTGTTCCGACGGCACGCTGACGCCGGAGGAACTGGTCGTCGCCGCCCTGGATCTCGGGCTGGAGGCCGCCGCCCTGACCGACCATGACACGGTCTCGGGCTTGCGGCGGTTCCTTTCCGCCGCGTCCGGGACGCCGCTTCACGCCGTGCCCGGCGTCGAGCTTGCGAGCATGCTGTTCAATAAGGACATCCATATCGTGGGCCTGTTCATCGACCCCGGCAGTCCTGCATTGCTTGCCGCGTTGGAGCAGATGCGCCTGTGGCGTGAAGAGCGCAACGCTGAGATGGTGGAGAAGATCCGGTCGAAAGGATTTGAGATCACGATGGACGAGGTCCTGGCGGAAGCGGGCGGTGAAAGCGTGGGACGTCCGCATATGGCGTCCGTCCTGCTCAGAAAAGGCTATTTTCAGGATATGCAGAGCGTGTTCGGACGGCTGATCGGCCGCAACGCCTCCTGCTATGTCTCCCGCAAATACTACCCCGTCGACGCCTGCATCCGCCTGATCCATGAGGCGGGCGGCCTGGCAATCTGGGCGCATCCGCTTCATGCCGCGCACGGCGCGAGGGCGGCCCTCCGCAAGATCGGTTCCCGCCTGGCTTCCTACGGCCTCGACGGCCTTGAATGCTACTACTCGATGTTCGCCGAACAGCAGCAGGCCGACGCGCTGGAATTCGCCCGCGCCCGTTCCCTGCTCGTTTCCGGCGGAAGCGATTTCCACGGGGCGTCCCATCCCCAGGTCAAATTGGGAACCGGGATCGACGGCAACCTCGCGATCCCGTTCGAGATCTATGAACGGCTCCTCGCCGCAAAGCAGAACAGGGATTCCCATGACAGCGAAAAAACAAGTTGACGGCATCGTGATGCTCCATAATCTGTACACCCGGCTGGAAAACGTGGTCCCCATGCCGGAACCCGGAATGCGCGCCGAACTTGACCTCGGGTGCGGCGACGGCGAGTTCGCGCTGGCGCTGGCGGCGCGCCGCCCCGATGTGTACGTGATCGCTGCGGATATGCTGCTCGGCCGCGTGCGGAAAGTGCAGAAACGCGTCCTGCGGGACGGCATGACGAATCTGCATGTGCTGAAAAGCGAGTCGCGCGTGCTGGTCTCCCGGACGATCCCGGATGCGTTCCTCGACCGCGTGAACCTGCTCTGCCCGGACCCGTGGCCGAAGGCGAAACACCGCTGCCACCGCCTCATCACCTCGGACATCATGATGCAGTTCGCCCGCATCCTGAAGCCGGACGGCGTGTTCCATTTCTCCACGGACAACGCGGAGTACCTGGAGATCGCGGACCGTGCCGTCGCGGGATCCGGGCTATTTGCGCCGTCCGACCTCGCGCTCATCGCCGATGTCGCGGACATCAAGACCGGATTCGAGCTGCTCTGGGAATCCGAGGGAAAGACCGTGACGCACCGTGCCTGGCGGAAGCTCTGAACCTGTCAACCCGCCATATTGAAGCAAAACTGTTTTTCAGGATAATCCCCAATCGGAATGACCCCTCAAGTTTCTGTCAAAAGGAACATGTTTTGACAGAAACTTGCACGTATGCGCATGAGGGGGGATGTATCCGGCGAATTGAGAATCCGTGACCTCCGGAGTGACTGTATTTAACAAAAGAACAAATCGAGGTTAAATGAGATGCATAAGTAGGGGCATCACCCTTTCTGGAAATCTCCAGTCAAGTTTCTGTCAAAAGGAACTTGTTTTGACAGAAACTTGCGCGTATGCGCGTGAGGGGGCTGTTTATGGCGCTTTGCGCCCCCGGACCTTCAGACGGGATCGTTTTTGGAAGGAGAAGAAGCGATGTTAAATGAAGCGGATATGAAGAGTCAGATCCTTTCCTGAGTCAATAACAGTCAAGTTTCTGTCAAAAGGAACTTATTTTGACAGAAACTTGCGTGTATGCGCGGGAGAGGATTTCGTTCCCCCTTTCCGATGATGCCGATTGTGTCGGGTCGCCATGTTTGTGTGGCGGATTACGACAATAAGCCAGTCCAATGGGCATGCATGAACCGGGCATGTTTGCCTGTTTTCCGTTGGATGGACCGCCCCTGCCGCCTCTTTTTTCCTCTTTTTTTGGAAAACTTCGGAAAAACGACTTGATTAAAACGGCGGAGTATGGTATATTGCTTTATAAACTATACGCTTTTAACTGAAACTCATAATATCAGGAGACAAACCCATGAAAAAGTCCCTCAAGCTCGCCGTCCTTTCCGCCTGCGCCGTCCTTGGCGCCCTCTCCGCCACCTCTTGCGCCACGCCGTTCCCGCTCGGATGCCTCTATACCGACGTCGTTCTGCCCGGCCCCATCGGCGACGGCAACCTGAGCCAGTCCTATAACCGCCGCGGTTCCTCCTCCTGCTACAGCATCCTCGGCTGGGTCGCGGGCGGCGACGCCTCCATCAACGAAGCCGCGGTCAACGGCGGCATCGACAAGATCGGTTGGACGAACATCCACGTGACGAACTACTTCGGCATTTACGGCATCTACAAGACCGAAGTCTTCGGCACCAGCAAGTCCCTCGGTCCCGACCAGACCCTCGCTCCGGCAAAGACCGCCCAGAAGTAATCGGTCGTCCCGGTCTGAACGTTTGTCGTGCGCGAGCGCAAGCCGCGCACTTCGGCAGCACAGTCTGCTGTGCGGCGGTTTTCTGTACTGCGTTTTTCTTTCGCAGTATATCGGATGCCGCCGCTTTTTTTACGGGATCAACCTCGGATCTTTTGCTCAGCCATGACGTTTCTTGACCTGAAAAAGAATCTTTCGGAACGCTTTTTTCGTGCCGGATTCGAGGCAGCCGACCTTGAAGCGCACTATATTGTCTGCGAGGCTGCCGGCATCCCCGACCGCGAATTCCCGCTTTATGCGCACGAACAGCTCACGTCCGAGGTGCAGGCACGCGCGGAATCCTTTGCTGCGCGCCGCCTGAAGAACGAGCCGTGGCAGTACATTTTCGGGCATGCGCCGTTCCGCGACCTTGAGCTTGCGGTCGGTCCGGGGTGCCTGATCCCGCGTCCCGAGACGGAGTATTCCATCGACCTCATGCTCGACGGCCTGCCGCACGGCGCGACCGTCTGCGAGCTCGGCGTCGGCAGCGGCGCGATCTCGCTGGCGCTCGCCTCGGAGCGTCCCGGCCTGACCGTCGTCGGAGTCGAGCTTTCTCCTGACGCGCTGAGGTGGGCGGAGCTCAATCTGAAAAAACTTGCCCTGCCGAACGTGACGTTCCTGCAGGGCGATCTTTTCGAGCCGGTCGCCGGACGCATGTTCGACCTCATCGCGGCGAATCTGCCGTACATCCCGGATGGCGACCGCGATAAACTGCCGCCGAATGTGCGCGGCTTCGAGCCGGATGAAGCGCTGTTCGGCGGCGCCGACGGCCTGGACGTCATCGCCCGTGCACTGGAACAGTCTCCCTCATATTTGAATCCGGGCGGACGCATCTTTTTCGAGCTTGACCCGTGCAATGCGGACCGGGCATTCGAGCTCGCCTCAAAGTACCTGAACAAGCCCGCGCTTCTGCACGACCAGTACGGCGCGGTGCGTTTCCTCACGGCACAAAAATAACGCCCGGACCGCCGCATAAAACGATCCGGGCACACATTGTGTGTAGAGCCGTGCGCGAGCACGGCTGCGTTCGCGCACAAACGAGCTTATCGGTTGTGCTGTTATTTTCTCAGAGGCCGAGCACCATCCGGATGAACGCGTCGCCGGTCATGAACCCGAGCGAGCCGTTCGGCGCCGCCTTCTCCGAGTATTCCGTGACGGAATCGGGCTGGATGTGCGGACCCCAGATGCAGACGGGCACCGGGGTGCGCGTGTGCTGGCGCATGGAGAGCGGCACGGGGTGGTCGGGGAGGACCGCGAACGTGACGCCGCGTCCCTGGAGCGCCTCGACGACGGGCTTGATGATGCGGTTTTCGAAGTCGCGGATCGCCTGCATTTTGAGGTCAAGACGGCCCTCGTGTCCGGTCTCGTCGATCGCCTCAAGGTGGACGTACACGAAATCGTGGTCCTCGATCGCGCGGATGGCCGCCGCGGCCTTGCCTTCGTAGTTCGTGTCGATGTAGCCGGTGGCGCCCTCGACCGGGATCACGTCCATGCCGGCGCACTTGGCGATGCCGGAGATCACGTCGACCGCGGTGATCACCGCGCCAGTCTTGCCGCCGTAGCGCTCCGTGAACTTCGGGAACGACGGCGTGCGGCCCGGGCTCCACGGCCAGATCGCGTTGCCTTTCGCCTCGCCGGACTTCACCAGCGGGTGTTCCGCCAGGAACGCCGCCGCGTCCGCCCAGAGCTTGTTCAGGAATTCCACCGTGTACGCGGCTTCCTTCGAATCGTCCAGCGCGGTCCACGGGAGTTCGGCGACCGGGATGTCCTGCGAGGAATCCGGCTTGTAGTAGCCGACCTTCGGGGAGAATTCCGGTCCGTGCAGGATCAGCAGGTTGCGGTAGCTTACGCCGGGGTAGAACGTGAGCTTGTCCGAGCCGAAATGCTCCTGAAGCGCCTCCATCAGGACGCGGGCATGTTCCTTCGTGATATGGCCGGCGGAATAATCCTTCAGGATCCCGTCCTCGACCGTGATCAGGTTGCAGCGCCACGCGACGTCGTCGGGCGCGAGCGGGATGCCCTGGCTAACCGCCTCGATCGGGCCGCGTCCCGGATAGTACAGAGACGGCGCGTAGCCGAGCACGGACATGTTCGCGACGTCCGAGGAGGTCGGATAGCCTTCCGGCAGGGTCAGGAACGTGCCGGACGCGCCGTTCGCGGCGATCTTGTCCATGGTGGGAGTCGGGACGGATTCGAGCGGGGTCTTTCCGCCGAGTTCGGGGATCGGGAGGTCGGCCATGCCGTCGCCGAGGAAGACGACTGCTTTGCCTTTCAGGTCGCATGCGCTCATGGTTGAGTTTCCTTTTTTCATGCTTCGGGGTTTGTTTTCATCATAATACAATATCATGCGGGAGCGGAAAAGTCAAGGCTGGATCGGTTGTATCGGGTGTCCCTTTCGCAGCGTGAAATCGGGTGTCTCGGACATGAAACCGTGTCAAAAGTAGCTTATAAATGTTAGTATACTTTGAAAATACTTTCAATAAAGTTGCAAAAACGACTTGAAAGTGTATCCGCCGTGTTGTATTGTATTTGTCGGAAATTCTTTTCCCGTTTCCGTTTCACTCCGCCGGGTTCCCCGTCTGTCTCGCCGGCGGCATGCCAATCACAGCCACAGGACCCGGACGAATGAAAAAAATCACAAAACGGCAATTTGAGATTGCGGCTTTTATTCGCGATTTCATCGATAAAAACACTATCTCGCCAACGCTCTATGACATTGCCGAGTATTTTTCCATCAAACCGTCCACCGCCGCGGCGCATGTCGCCGCTCTGGAGCGCAAACGTGTCATCATGCGGCAGAAGGGATGCCGCCGCAGTATCCGGCCGGTCGGAATGGGCGCGGGACTCTCGAAGAAAAGTCCGGTCTGCGTCCCTTTTTACCGGAAAAACACCGATTATTCCGGACCTCCTTCCTCTTTTTACCATGTGGATTCCAGTCTGCTCCCGGACAATGTCCGTGCCAAAGACCTTTTTGCCGTCCGGCTCGGCTTCCTCAATTCGTTTCCCGCGGGGGTCAGAATCGATCCCGGCGACATCCTGATCGTCTGGACACGGCCCGGCCGTCTCCATCCCGGCATGATCGTGATGGAACAGGCTGAGGCCAATCCGGTCTGCCGTCAGGTGATCATGGATTCGGAACCCGGCCCGAAGGTGGTCGGGCAGGTGATCGCGCTTCTGCGTCCGCTCAAATAAGAAACGCCGTGCCGGTGTTTTCGTCTTTTTTCTTCAATGCAGGCTTGACTTTGCGGAAAAAGGTCCTACATTATTTTGTTGTGTGCTTTTTTTCAACCGGAAGGCCCTGCCATGAAATCTATTTACATTCTTTTCGCCGCCGTCTTCGTCATCCTGTTCAGCGGCTGCCGCAGTACCGTTGAGAACAACGACCGTACCGCGCTGGAACTTTGCCGGTACATGATGCAGCAGGTCGGCGGCAAATTCGACGGTCCGATGGCGGTCGAGCCGATCCACGCGGACGACGGATTCGCGCTGAAGATCGCGGACCGCCAGGTCGCGTTCTACAAGTTCAACACGAAATACAAAAAGGCGCGTGCGAAGATCGAATACGTCGACAAAAACGGCTTTATCTACATCTACGGCTTCAAGTATTCCGCCGTTTCCCATGGCTCGTTCATCATGGTCGATTACGAGACCAACCCGCTGAAGGACAAGCTGCTCGAAGCCTTCAAGAAATTCTGAGCTTGCCGCGGTTTCTTTTTTCTTAGTCCCCCCATCATGGGATGACTGTCTGCACCAGCGTCATGTACACCGCGGTCCCCGCCAGAATGGACA
The DNA here is from genome assembly GCA_017455665.1 of Lentisphaeria bacterium. Classification (GTDB taxonomy): domain Bacteria; phylum Verrucomicrobiota; class Lentisphaeria; order Victivallales; family UBA1829; genus UBA1732. The sequence continues at coordinate 3,900 of JAFSZN010000005.1, read as the reverse complement.
CCAGCGGATTGCGTTTCCACAGCTGAAGCGCGACCACCACAACGGCAGCCGCGATCTCCGCCAGCCCGAACATGTGTTCGGCGGGCGCCCGGTCGCGCACGTAGCAGGCGAAGCAGTACACCACCAGCATGGCGATCGCCGCCGGGGAAAGGACGTTTCCGATGCTCAGGACCAGCGCGGGCGGACGCTTTCCCGTGCCGAAGAACAGAAACGGCAGCGCACGGAGCAGGAATGTGACGCCAGCGGTCACGGCGGTCAGGATCAGCAGATATTCGGTCGATGTTCCGCTCATTTTTTCCCTCCGACTCTCCACGATTCGAGCTTTTCGAGCGGCTTCCGGAACACGACCAGGGCGGACAGCATCAGGATCATGGACGGGATCAGCATCTTTCCCGCGCCGAAGACGAGCGCGCACGCGACGGACGCCAGCAGTCCGACCGCCGCGTAGACCCGGTTTTTCCGTTCCCGGCACTGGTCGGTCAGGATCACCAGGAAGAGCGCCGTCATGGCGAAGTCGATGCCCTTGTTCGGGAACGGCAGGGCGGCTCCGGCGAGCGCGCCGGACACGACGCCGAGGATCCAGTAGAAATGGTTCAGCGCGGCGAGCGTGATGCAGTACAGGATGGGATCGCCCCCGGGCGGTACCTTGTTTTCGACTTCGAGCGCGTAGGTCTCGTCTGTGAGGCTCCAGATCAGGTAGAGCTTTTTCGCGAGCGGGATCCCGCGGAACCGTTCGATGAGCGAAAGCCCGTACATGGAGTAGCGGATGTTCAGGCACACGGTCAGAAGCGCCACGTCGAGCATCGGCTGCGAGTTCCGGATCCAGTCCACAAGCATGAACTGAAGCGCGCCGGAAATGCTTGTGGCGCTGGTCAGAAACGCCCAGAGCGCGGGCAGGCGGATGCCGCTTTTCGCGGCCAGCAGGACGCCCGCCGCGAATCCCATGGCGGTATACCCCATCAGGACTGGCAGCGAGCTGATAAACGCCTGTTTCAGAACCGGTTTCTGATTCATTGATCGGATGCTCCTGAAAAATGAAGCTACTAATATATCATCGTTCTCCGCAAATACAAAACCTTTTTCCATTCTTTTCTCCGTTTTTCCCGTTTTCGCGCCCTCCTTTTCTTGAAAAACACACGCCAGCATGATATATTATATGCTGAACTACTACACACTGCACAGCCGCGCCCCGTATCCCTGCATGGAGCCGGCAGAATGAAGGAAACATGTTCATCATGAACGATGAAAAGACCCCGGCCGCGAAGTCCGGGGCATCGGCACGCGCCGCCGCGGCTCCGGCGGAATGCACGCTGGCGGAACTCCCCGTCGGCAAGTCGGCCGTTGTGATCTATATGAAGCCTTCCCTGCGCGGGAAGAAGAAATTCGCGGACGTCGGGATCGTGCCCGGCACCCTGCTCGAAATGGAAGCCCACGCCCCGTTCGGCGGCCTCCTCCGCATCAAGGTCATGGAGAGCAGTCTCTCCATCCACCGCGACGATGCCGCGAGCATCATCATCCGCATGCAGGAGCGCCCATGAGCCGCAAATACCGGATCGTCCTCGCCGGAAATCCGAACTGCGGCAAAACCACGATCTTCAACTGCCTCACCGGTGCGCGCCAGCATGTCGGCAACTACCCCGGCGTGACGGTCGAAAGCAAGACCGGAAAGTTCATGCTCGGCGAGGACGAGATCGAGATCATCGACATCCCCGGCGTGTACAGCTTGTCCTCCAGCTCGCCCGAGGAGGGCGTCGCGTTCGAGGAGCTGACCAAGCCCGGCATCGACCTCATCATGAACGTGATCGACTCGTCGATCCCGCAGCGCAGCCTGTATCTCTCCACGCAGCTCGCCGAACTCCATATCCCGATGCTGATCGTCTTCAATATGAGCGACGAGGCGAAAAAGAAGGGCCTCAAGTTCAATATCCAGAAGCTCCAGTCCTATTTCGGATGCAGCATCGTCCAGACGGTCGGCTCCCGCGGCGACGGCATCGAAAAGCTGAAAAGCGCCCTCGCGGAAAGCCTCCTGCACCTGGAGGACCATGACGTCCCGAAGCTCACCTACGGCGCGGACGTCGACGACGCCATCCATGAGATCGTGGAGTGGATCGAACCCGCCATGACCGACCGCGTCCGGCACATCCCCGCGCGATTCTTCGCCATCAAGCTGCTGGAGAAGGATTCCTGCGTGATGCGGCTCCCTGATTTCCAGAACCTCGACGCCATCATCGACGCCCAGATCACGCATCTTTACGCCCGGCACGCCATCACCGCCGAGACCTTCATGGCGGACTGCCGTTACGCCATGATCTCCGGCGCATGCCGCGACGCCATCTCATTCACGCAGGAACGCCGCCGCGAGATCTCCGACAAGATCGACGCCGTGGTCACGAACCAGTGGGTCGGGCTCCCGCTCTTCTTCGCCATCATGTACCTCATGTTCTGGTTTACGTTCACCTGCGCCGCGCCCATGACCGACGGCATCGAATGGCTGTTCGGCTGGATACAGAGCCTCATCGAACGCTTCTGGTCGCCTGATTTCCAGCCCGTCCTCCGCAGTCTCCTGATCGACGGCGTGATCCACGGCGTCGGCGGCGTGATCGTCTTCCTCCCGAACATCCTGTTCCTCTTCCTCGCCATTGCGTTTCTGGAGGACACCGGCTACATGGCGCGCGCGGCGTTCGTGATGGACGGCATCATGCGCAAGTTCGATTTGCAGGGCAAGAGCTTCGTGCCGCTCGTGCTCGGATTCGGCTGCAACGTCCCCGCGATCATGGCGACGCGCAGCATCGAGTCCGAACGCGACCGCCGGACCACGATCCTCGTTCTGCCGCTGATGAGCTGCGGCGCGCGCCTGCCGATCTACGCCCTGCTGATCCCCGCGTTCTTCGCGGTCAAATACCAGGCGTTCGTCATGTTCCTGCTCTACGCGATCGGCGTCGCGTTCGCGATGCTCGCCGCCCGCCTCCTCAAATCCACGCTATTTAAAGGCGACGGCGAAGTCTACCTGATGGAGCTCCCGCCCTACCGCGTCCCGACCGCGAAAAGCATCCTCCTGCACATGTGGGACCGCGGCGTGATGTACCTGCAGAAAGCCGGCACGATCATCCTCGGCGTCTCCGTGCTGCTCTTCATCGCGAACAACTATCCCGAGAAGAAGACGTTCGACGTCGACTACGGCGCGCAGATCATGGCGGTCGCGTCCGACACCGCCCTCACCCCGGAGGAACAGGCCGACGCCTTCAAGCACATCGAAAGACTGCGCCACGCCGAGGCCGCCGAATACACCGTTTCCGGCCGCGTCGGAAAATTCCTCGAGCCCGCGTTCCGCCCCATCGGCTTCGACTGGCGCGTCACGACCGCCGCGATCAGCGCGCTCGCCGCAAAGGAGATCTTCGTCTCCCAGCTCGGCATCCTGTATGCCGAGGACACCGAATCCGCCGGTGACGGGGAGGACGAACAGGAACCTCTCCGCCAGCAGCTCCGCCGCGCCTACACGCCCCTGCAGGGATTCTGCATGATGCTCTTCTGCCTGCTCTCCATCCCGTGCCTCGCCACGCTCGCGATCATCCGCAGGGAGCTGAACTCGTGGAAATGGATGTTCTTCGAGGCCGCCGGGCTCTTCGTCCTGGCGTACGCGACCACGTTCATCGTGTACCAGCTCGGACTGCTCCTGAAGATCGGGACGAACTACCTGCTCTGAGACACGTTAACATTTTTCCGGCTCTGCTGAAAACAGGTTAACTGTCGAAAATCTCTCAAGTTTCAGTTAAAAGGAACTTGTTTTAACTGAAACTTGTGCGTATGCGCGTGAATGATCTTTTGGGGAGCCTTTGCCTCCTTTAGACCGCCGTGAAGCCCCATTTGACTTCGGGACGATCAAGGGGGATTGAAGAAGCT
>JAFSZN010000021.1 GCA_017455665.1 Lentisphaeria bacterium | reverse complement strand
GGTCTGTTCCTCGACCAGGCGGCCGCCGCAGTATTTCTCGCGCAGCGCCGGCTTCTCGATCTTGCCGGTGGCGTTGCGGGGACCGGTTTCAAAGATGATCTTGCGGGGGCGCTTGTAGCGCGGCAGCTCGGCGCAGAAGTCGTTGATCTCCTGCTCGGTGCACGTTACGCCCTCCTTCAGCTCGATGATCGCTGCGGCGATCTCGCCGAGGCGGGGATGCGGCATGCCGATCACGGCGACGTCCTTGATCTTGTCACAGCGGCGGAGGAAGTCCTCAATCTGCACGGGGTAGAGGTTCTCACCGCCGGAGATGATAACGTCCTTCTTGCGGTCCACGAGGTAATAGAAGCCGTCCTCGTCCTGGCGCGCCATGTCGCCGGTGTAGAGCCAGTCGCCGTGGATGCACTCGTCGGTGGCCTCGGGGTTCTTGTAGTAGCACTTCATGACGCCGGGGCCCTTGACCGCCAGCTCGCCGACCTCGCCGCGGGGCACCTCGACGCCCTGCTCGTCGACGATCTTCACCTCCCAGCCGAAGCCGGGGATGCCGATGGCGCCGACCTTGCTGATGTTGTCCACGCCGAGGTGGACGCAGCCGGGGCCGATGGACTCGCTGAGGCCGTAGTTGGTGTCGTACTGATGGTGCGGGAAGTAGTGCATCCAGCGCTTGATGAGGCTGGGCGGCACGGGCTGCGCGCCGATGTGCATCAGGCGCCACTGGTCGAGCTTGTAGTCCTCCAGCTTGATGTCGCCGCGGTCGATGGCGTCCAGGATGTCCTGCGCCCACGGCACGAGCAGCCAGACCACCGTGCAGTGTTCCTCGGAGACCGCGCTGATGATCCATTCCGGCTTGATGCCGCGCAGGAGCACCGCCTTGCCGCCGACCAGGAAGCTGCCGAACCAGTGCATCTTCGCGCCGGTATGGTACAGCGGCGGGATGCAGAGGAACGTGTCTTCGCGGGTCTGGCCGTGGTGCTTCTGCTCCACGATGCAGGCGTGCATGAGGCTCCGGTGGCGGTGCACGATCGCCTTCGGGAATCCGGTGGTGCCGGAGGAGAAGTAGATCGCGGCGTCCTCCTCGTCGGAAAGCGGGATCGCCGGGGACTTGCTGGAGCAGTAGGAAACGAGGTTGTAGTACGGCTCGGCGAACGACGGGCAGTCCTCGCCGACGTAGACCAGCGCCTTCACGCGCGGGATGCGTTCGCAGATGGACTCCACGCGGCCGATGAACGACGGCCCGAAGATGAGGACGTCGATGTCCGCGAGCTCGATGCAGTATTTGATCTCCTCGGCGGTGTAGCGGAAGTTGAGGGGCACCGCCATCGCGCCGCTCTTCAGCACGCCGAAGTAGATCGGGAGCCATTCCAGGCAGTTCATGAGCAGGATGCCGACCCGGTTGCCCTTCTTGATGTGGCGCGTGAGCAGGAAGTTCGCCACGCGGTTCGCCTTCCGGTCGAATTCGCCCCAGGTCAGTTCGGAGCGGAACGAGTCGGTCGGGCTCGGCTCCATCAGCGAGTATTCGCGCCAGGTCGTGTGGCGTTTTTCGAGTTCCTGCGGGTTGATCTCCACCAGCGCGACGTCGTCTTTGTAGAGCTGGGCGTTGCGTTCCAGTATTTCGGTGATAGGCATCGTGTTTCCTTGTGTTGGTTTGAGGGGCGCGCGGGACGCGTCCGGGGGGGGTGAAACGGCCCTGCTTCCGCGACGGAAACACGACCGCGTTGATAACGTCATTTCACAAATATAGGACGTTTTCCGGGAAATGCAAACGTTTTTTCCCGGAAAAACGTGAATATGTCCGTATTTTTTCCGTGCTCTTGCGTAGCCGAGCACTACCGCAGCCGAGGCGCCGCCTCGTGCTCTCGCGGAGCAGAGCACTTAATCAGCACCGCTTGCGGTGTGCTTGAGCGTAGCAGAGCACTTAATCGGCACCGCTTGCGGTGTCAGGGATTCATGCGGACGGCTGCCATGATCACGTCGTCTTCAGGCGGGAGTTCGCCGGAGAACCCGCGGATGCAGGACGCCACGCCGTCGAGCAGCGCCTGCGCGGAATCCGTCTTCGAGGCGTTCAGGCTGGCGAGCAGCATGTTCTTCGTGAAGAGCCGCCCCTCGCGGTCGCTGTACGAGAAAACGCCGTTGGAGCACGCGAAGAACACGTCGTCCGGCCCGAACGTGATGCTCTCCTGCCGGAATTCGACCGGGTGCGCGGTCGTGAACACGTCGCCGGTCGAGGCGCGGAGCTGTTCGAACGCGCCGCCGGCTCTGCGCAGGAACGGCGGATAGAAGCCCGCGTTCACATAGTCGAGCCGGGCGTTTTCCGGGTCGAAGAAGCCGACGAAGATCGAAAGGAACTGCTTCCGGAACACCTTTTCGTCGCGGAAGAGCTCCATGCCGCGTTCCAGCATGTCGAGCGGGCTGGCCGCGGACACGGCGCACGGCTGGAAGATCGCGCGGAGCTTCATCATGCTGAGGCAGGCGGACACGCTGTCGCCGATCGCCTCGACCATCACGAATCCGGGCCGTCCGGCGTCGGTCACGAAGGGCTCAAGGATGTCGCTGCCCTTGTGCGAGGCGAGCGCGGAGGCCGCGGCGAAGTCGATCCGCCGGAACGCGGAGAAGAGCTGCCCCTGCGCGGGGATCAGCGTCCGCTGGATGGATTTCGCCAGCTCGTTTTCGCGTTTGACGCGGCGGCGGGAGTCGGTCAGGTTCTTCTTCAGGCCGCCGACCACGGTGTTGATGCCATCGGAGAGCGCCAGGAACTCCGGATTGCTCCGCACGTTCACGGTCTGCGTCAGGTCGCCCGCGATGATCTTGTCGAGCGCGCGGTTCACCTCGTAGAAGCCGTCCGTCACGGTCCGCCGGATCAGGAGGTCCAGCAGGAAGAAGAACAGCAGGAAGAAGACGACGTAGATGCCGAAGAGGAAAAGCAATGCGCGGTTGCGCGCCGCGAAGACCTCGCTTTTCGGCATCACCGCCAGCACGCGCCGGGGTTCGTCCGGGATCGTCACGGACTGGCAGAAATACGGCCTGCCGCGGATGAAGACGGAGTCCGGCAGGACCGGATCCCGGCGGAACCCGAGTTCGGACAGCCGGAGGCCGTTTTCGGACGGGTCGCCGCTGGCGAAGACGACCGGATCGTCGCCGTCCTCCAGCACGATGAACCGCCCGCTTCCGCCGATCGGCAGTCCCTGCATGATACCGCGCATCAGCTCGATGTCGGAGAAATTGAACACGTTGTCCGCCTCGTAGGCGATCTGGACGATGCCGGGCGCGTCGAGGCGCGCCACGCCCGCGTACTGCACGATCACATGGTCGATGCCGCGTTCCTGCGGCTCCTGCACCAGCTCGAACGTCTTGTCCGTGATCGCGGGCATGAACGCCGCCGACTGTTCCGTGGAATCCATGCGGAACCCGAGGAAGCCCGGTTCGCTCGAGGCGATCAGGACGCCCTCCCCGTCGGAAACGCAGATGGAGTCGACGTTCAGCGCGGCGGCGAGCTCCTTCAGGTGCGCTTCGTTCTTCAGGATGCCGGGCTCGTACCGGATGATCCGCGCGAGCATCCTCGTTTTCGCCAGCGAACCGGAATCCGTGTTCTCGCGGAGCCGTTTGTAGTTGTCGCGCCATTCCGAGACCTCTTTGCTCAGGTCCTGCAGGCGGTCCGCGATGATCACGCGCGCCTGGCGTTTCGCGCCGACCGCCGTCACCAGGTAGACGACGATCAGCAGGAACAGCAGTCCCAGCGTCATGAAGAGGAAAAGGCGTGTCTGGATGATTCGTTTCATGTTTGATCTGCGAAAAAAAGGTGCGGCCGGACGGCGCGGTTTTGTTTTGTGATTTGGATAAAATAACTCCGCATCCCGCGTTTTTCAAACCGCGGCACGTTTTTTTCCGCGTTTTCGGTTGTTTTTTTTCAAAGTTGTGGTATTTTGTGTTAGGAAATGAAATCTGAACATGCACGGCGGACGCCCGCCGCGCAAACGAAACGAGGCAACCATGACTCCCGGCATTGACAGGGCGGCATACCGCGCCATGAGCGCGGCCGAGCTCGAAGACAAGATACGGTATTTCAACGCGCGCTACTGGGACGAATCCGACCCGGCGATCAGCGACGACGATTTCGACTTCATCACGCGTCTGCTCGCGGAGAAGGATCCCGGCAACCGTCTGCTCGACCAGGTCAACGCCCCCGCGGTCGCGTCCACCGAGAACATCCGGCACGAACGCCCCATGCTCTCGCTCGACAAGGTATACTCCCTGCCCGAACTCGTCGCCTGGCTCGAAAAAACCGTCCGCACCGCCGACGAAAAGCTCCTCATCCAGCCCAAATACGACGGCATCTCCGTGCTGTGGGAGGACGGCGTGCTCTCCACGCGCGGCGACGGCTTCATGGGGAAAGTCATCACGGACAAAGTGCCGCTGATCGACCTGGAGACGCTGTCCGGCGTGCTGCCGCTCGCGGAATACCCCGGGCGCGTGCTCGGCGAACTCCTGATCCGCACGGACGACTTCAGGCGCCGCTACGCCACGATCCTGAACGCCAACGGAAAGCCGTTCCGCAACTCGCGCAACGCCATCGGCGGCATCATGAGCCTGAAGGACATCTCCGGCATGACCGCCCAGCACGCACGCCTCACGCTCGTCGACTACGCCACCGTCTCGCGGCCCGCCACCGCCGCCGAGATCAGCCGCATCTGGCCGGACGTCCTGGAGGAGATGGAACGGCTCCCCTACCCGATGGACGGCCTCGTCATCAAGCTCGCCGACACCGAATACGCCGAATCCCTCGGCAACACCGCCCATCATCCGCGCGGTCAGATCGCGTTCAAGTTCAGCGGCATCCGCCGTACCACGCGCCTGCTCGGCGTGAACTGGAGTTTCGGCAAGAACTGCCTCACGCCCGTCGCCGAGCTCGACCCGGTCGAGATCAACGGCACCACCATCCGCCACGCCACACTCCACAACCTCCAGAACATCCTCGACCGCGACCTGCAAATCGGAGACGAGGTGACCGTGGAGCGCGCCGGCGACGTGATCCCGTACATCGTTTCCAGCGAACCCGGGCCCGTCCGGCGCAGCGCCCTCATCACGCACTGCCCGTGCTGCGGACACGAACTCGTCCGCGACCTGCCCGAACTCCGCTGCGTGAACCCGGAATGTTTCGAGACGCGGCTCCAGCTCCTTCTGGCGTCCATCCGCAGCATCGGCATCGAGCACCTCGGCGAGCCGAGCCTCCGAAAGATCATGACGAAGCTCAACGTCCGCACGCTCTCCGACCTCTTCAACCTCTCCGAGCTGACCATCTATTCCCAGCTCCGCGACGACGGCTTCCAGGGCACGTCCTCGCAAAACCTCTACCGCGAGATCCAGTCCGCGCGCACCGTGCCCGCCTACAAGGTCCTCGCCGCGCTCAACATCAAGGGCATCGGCGCGAACATCGCGAAGACCATCCTCAAAAAGCACACCTTCGCCGAACTCCGCACGCTCTCCACCGAACAGCTCGCCGAGATCAACGGCATCGGGCCCGAACGCGCCCGCGCGCTTCACGACGAGCTGATCCGGCAGTCCGGCGGATTGGACGAACTGCTCGCAAGCGTCACCCTCGTGGCGGCCACGACCGAGGAACGCCCGAAGATCTGCTTCACCGGCAAGATGCCCGAGAAACGCGCCTGGTACGAATCCATCGCGAAGGCCGCGGGCTACGATCCGGTCGACTCCGTGACCGACGCCCTCGCGCTCCTCGTCGCCGCCGATCCGAACGCCTCGTCCACGAAGATCGCCGACGCGAAACGCCTCTCGGTCCCGATCCAGTCGCTCGACCTCTGGCTCGGCTCCGTGAAGAACTTCGTGCCGAAGAAGGAGGAGCCGGACAAGTCCGACCAGATGACGTTCGATTTCTGACCGGATTTCAGCCCGTTTTCAAAGCAGAAGCAAGGCGGGAACAGTCGTTCAGGCTGTCCCCGCCGATTTGTGTTTCGATTTCAGTTCAAAGGATTAAAAAACCAGCCACTCGTACAGGCCGGACGCCATCCGGTTGCGCTGGCGGATGTCGAGGCGCAGACGCTTCGTCTTCACCGGCTTGAACGCGATCTCGTCCATCTTCGATTCGCTCGACTCGACCGGCGTCCACTGTCCGTTGTTGTCCCAGCTGAGCGTCCAGGACTGCGGCAGGGCGCATCCGCCCCCGCGCCGGCTGTCGTCGAACCAGTAGAACTTGCAGCGGGAGACGTCGACCAACTCCTCGAACGTGAGCATGACCCATTCGCTGCCGCCGAGGTGCGACCAGAAGTCGAAGTTTTCGATGTCGATGTCGGTCGGGTTCTGCGGGAAGAATCCGTCGTTGATCGCCGCCGGGTTCATGCCGCCGCGGGCGTAGGAAACGCTCACTTTCGCCTCCTCGGACTTGTTCGCCGCGTGCTGCGCGGAGGTGTCGGAATCGGACAGCCATACGCGCATCGGCATGGAGCCGCGGTTCGCCCACCAGGCGTACGGGATGCCGACCATTTTGCCGTCCTTCGTTTCGATCTCGACCGTCTCGACGCCGCCCGACGGGAAGAGGTCGGTGCGGTATTTCGCCGTGACCTTCGCATCGGGGAGCACGAACCAGCGCCGCCACGGCGTCTTCACCGCCTGGTCGATCTGCTCGAACGCGAACACGATCGGGCCGCGCTCGAACGCGACCTGACCGGCGAGGTTGCCGACCTTTTCGTTTGCTTTCACGCGGCGGACCTCCATCGGAAGGTCGAGCGTGACCGTGTCGCCGTTCTTCCACGTGCGGTCGATCACGGCAAACCCCTTGTCCATCTTATAGTCCGCCTTCTTCCCGTTCACCAGCAGCGTCCATTTCGCGGGCGCGTCGTTCGCATAGGTGTAGAGGTCGGACGGCACGGGATGCCCCTCGACCCAGCCGGGGATGCGGAGCGCGAGCGCGAACTTGCTCTTCTTCACGTCGGAAACGGCGATCCCGACCGTGCCGTCCCACGGATAATTCGTGGCCTGCCTGAACTTGGCGTCGCCCGCGTCGACCGTGCCCGATCCGTACAGGAGCATGTAGATCGTGTCGTCCTTCTTCGCGCAGACATATTCGCCGAGCGAGGCGATCGTGCGCATGATGTTCGGCGGGCAGCAGGCGCAGCCGAACCACGCGGACCGCGTGGACCCGCCGGATTCCAGCAGGTTCGGGTAGAAGAACCGGTCGCCGGAGAGCGAGACGCCGGAGAACGCGCCGTTGTACATGGTGCGTTCGAACGTGTCCATGTACTTCGCGTCGCCGTACATCAGGAACATCCGGTGCGTCCAGAAAAGGAACGCCACAGCGGCGCACGTCTCGTTGTAGCAGCGGTTCGGGAGTTCATAATTGTTGCCGTACGCTTCGCCGCTGCTGCGCGCGCCGCAGCCGCCGGTCAGGTGGTATTTTTTGCCGACGACGTTGTCCCAGATCTTCGTGATCGCGTCGACGTAGCGCTGGTCGCCGGAGAGCGCCGCCACGTCCGCCATGCCGGCGTACATGTAGTTGGCGCGGACGGCGTGCCCGACGGCTTCGTCCTGCTGGAGCACGGGCTTGTGCGACTGGCTGTAGGGGTCGCCGGGACCGCGTTTCGCCTTGTTTTCGAGGAAATGCGCGGCGAGCTTCAGCCAGCGCGGATCGCCGGTCTGGCGGTAGAGCTTCGCGAGCCCCATCTCGATGATCTGATGTCCGGGCGCGATGCAGGGATCGTCCCCGCCGAGGTCCTTGTTCACGAGCTCGGCGGACTTCACGGCCATGTCCAGCAGCGTGCGGTCGCCCGTCGCCTCGAAATACGCCGTGGCGCATTCGTAGAAATGCCCCAGGTTATACAGCTCGTGGCTCAGGTTCGGGTCGTTCAGCCAGCGCTTCTGGTTGATCCATTCGTGCGCCGGGGAATCCGGGTGCATGGTGCGGAACGTGTACAGATAGCCGTCCGGCTCCTGCGCCGCCTTCACATGCTGAATGATGTCCTCCATCTTCTTCTGCAGCTCGGGGTCCGGATTCGTCTGGAGCGAATACGACGCGCCCTCCAGAAACTTGTAGATGTCCGTGTCGTCGAACGGCAGCGAGGACGCCGGACGGTTCTGGAACGTCGTTTCGCCCGCGGCGCGGCGGCGCATGGTCTCGGCGGCAAGGTCAAAGTTTTTCAGCCTGCCCGACTCCAGGCACTGCTGGAGCGCGAACGGGATCGTGACCTTGCGGTTGACGTTCTGGCGATCCGCGAGCACGCCGGAGGTGAATCTGACTTTGGTGAACGGGACGGGGCTGATCGGGTAGTCCGCTTCGGCGGCGAAAGCTCCGGCTGCCATGAGCGCGGCGCTTCCTGCAAGGATCGTTTTAGCCATGATGTGACCTGTCATGTAAATAGCTCCTGTGATATTGAAAACGATTGCGAATCCATTTTTCAGCTAATATACCCCGTGTTCGCGGGAAATCAAGCGCGCCCGCCGAAGAAAACCGGAAACTGCCGGAAAAAGGTCCGGTTCTGTTACTTTTTTTAAAAGAGCGCTTTCATTTTCCCCTGATGGGTGTATATTATGTAATTGCATTCTTTTCCCAAAACTGGAGTTAGATAATATGAAACATGTGAGTGTGGGAATCCTCGGATTCGGCACGGTCGGCGCCGGTGTGGCGGATTGTCTTCTGAAAAACCGCGGTCTGATCTGCGAACGGACCGGCGTGGATGTGGAATTGACCGGGATCGGCGATCTCGATACGACGACGGACCGCGGCGTGGCGGTGCCGTCCGGCATGCTGACGAGCGACACGCCGTCGGTGATCGCGAAGAGCGACATCGTGGTGGAGCTGATCGGCGGCACGACCGTTTCCCGCAAGTTCATCCTGAGCGCGCTCGAACAGGGCAAGACGGTCGTCACGGCGAACAAGGCGCTGCTGGCGGACTACGGCCGCGAGATCTTCGACGCGGCGGAAGCAGGCGGCGGCACGGTCTTCTACGAAGCGAGCGTGGCGGGCGGCATCCCGATCATCAAGAGCCTGCGCGAAGGCTTCGTGGGCAACCGCATCAACCGCATTTTTGGCATCCTGAACGGCACCTGCAACTACATCTTCACGCGCATGGAACGCGAAAACCTCGGGTTCGAGGAGGTCCTGAAGGACGCCCAGCGGCTCGGTTACGCCGAGGCGAACCCGTCGCTCGACATCGACGGATTCGACACCGCGCACAAGGCGGTGATCCTCGCCTCGCTCGCGTACGGCGGCTGGCACAGCACGAACGAGATCTACGTGCAGGGCATCCGGGACGTCTCGCTGTCCGACATCCGCTGCGCCGACGAGCTCGGCTACAAGATCAAGCTGCTCGCCATCATCAAGCAGTGCGCCGACAGCCGCATCGAGGTGCGCGTCCATCCCACGCTCATCCCGAAGCACGCCCCGCTCGCGGGCATCTCCGACGTCTTCAACGGCGTCATGGTCAACGGCGATTTCGTCGGCGACACCCTCTTCTACGGACGCGGCGCGGGACGCGCGGCGACCGCCAGCGCGGTCGTGTCCGACATCGCCGACGCCGCCCTCAACCTCGCCGGCGGCACGCCCGTCCGCATCCCCGCCTACCGCAAGACCGTCGAATGCGCCGGGATCGTCCCGATGGAGGAGGTCACCTCGCGCTACTACCTGCGCCTCACGGTCACGGACCGTCCCGGCGTGCTCGCGAAACTCGCCGGCATCCTGTCCGAACAGGGCGTCAGCGTGTCCCGCCTGATGCAGAACCCGGTCTCGAAAAATACGTCCGGCGAAGCGTCCATCGTCATCATCACGCACGAGGCGAAGGAAGCCGCCATCCGCCAGGCGATCACCGCCATGGAGGCGTTCGACGCCGTCCACGGCAAGATCTGCCTGCTTCGCATTGAGGAGCTTTGATCATGAGCCATACCGTTGAAAAGATCGGCGGGACCAGCATGTCCCGCTTCGGCGAGATCATGCAGAACGTCATCATCGCCGACCGCACACCCGACGAGATGTACAACCGCATCTTCGTCGTCTCCGCCTATTCCGGCATCACCAACCTCCTGCTGGAGGACAAGAAGACCGGAGCGCCCGGCGTGTACGGGCACTTCACGGCAGGCAGCGGCGAATGGCGCGAGGCGCTCGCCCGCGTCCGCGAAAAAATGCTCGACTACAACCAGGAGTTCGGCTTCCTCGGCCTGAACGTGAAGGAAGCGAACGCCTTCATCAACGGCCGCCTCGACGACATCAACAAGTTCCTGCAGGACCTGGAGGACATGCGTTCCTACGGGTTCATGCGGCCCGGCGACTACCTGCCCATGACGCGCGAATTCCTCGCCGCCGTCGGCGAAGTCCACAGCGCCTGGAACTCCGCGCAGATCCTGAAGGCGAACGGCATCAACGCGCGCTTCATCGACCTCTCCGGCTGGCGCTCCACCGAGTCCCGCACGCTCGACGAGGCGATCCTCGCCGGGTTCGAGGGCGTCGACTTCACCACGGAGCTCCCCGTCGTGACCGGCTACGTGAAGTTCGACCCCGGCATCATGCTCCGGTTCGACCGCGGCTACAGCGAGATCACGTTCAGCAAGATCGCCGTGCTCACCGGCGCCCGCGAAGGCATCATCCACAAGGAATTCCACCTGTCGACCGGCGACCCGAAGCTCATGGGCATCGACAAGGTCCAGGTCATCGGCAACACCAATTTCGACATCACCGACCAGCTCTCCGACATGGGCATGGAGGCGATCCACTCGAAGGCCGCCAAGGAAATGGAGATGAAGGGCATCCCGATCCGCGTGAAGAACGCGTTCGACCCGAAGCACCCCGGCACCCTCATCAGCCGCGAATACGTCTCCCCGAACCCGCGCGTCGAAATGATCTGCGGACGCGCCGACCTGCTCGGCGTCGAGGTCTTCGACCCGGAAATGGTCGGCGAACCCGGCTACGACTACCGCCTCACGAAGCACCTCGCCGACCGCGACATCGACTACATCGCCAAGACCACGAACGCGAACACGATCGCGCATTTCGTGCCGGAGAAGAGCAAACGCCTGAACAACTGCCTCGAAAGCATTCACCGCGACTTCCCGAACGCCGAGATCCATGTGACCAAGGTCGCCATCGTCTCCGTCATCGGCTCCAACATGAAGATCCCCGGATTCCTCGCACGCGCCGCAAACGCGCTCTCCGCCGCCGGAGTCAACGTGCTCGCCATCGACCAGACCATCCGCCAGGTGAACATCCAATTCGTCATCGAACGCGAGCAGTTCGAATGCGCCCAGAAGGCGCTCCACCGCGAATTCGTCGAACACCAGGCATGACCGTTTCCTTCCACGCATAACAGGAGCCCCCCCCGAACATGAGCAGCCAACAGGACAGACCCGACTGGGACGAGTATTTCATGGAGATCGCGAAGGTCGTCGCCGCGCGCAGCAACTGCAGCCGCAGGCACGTCGCCGCCGTCATCGTGAAGGACAAGCGCATCATCTCCACCGGCTACAACGGCACCCCGCGCGGCATCAAAAACTGCAACGAGGGCGGCTGCCCGCGCTGCAATTCCAACGCCCCGTCCGGCACCGCGCTGGAGGAATGCCTCTGCTCCCACGGCGAGGAGAACGCCATCGTGCAGGCCGCCTACCACGGCATCTCCATCAAGGGCGCCACGCTCTACACCACGTTCAGCCCCTGCCTCCTCTGCGCGAAAATGATCATCAACGGCGGCATCGCCGAAGTCGTCTTCAACGAACATTATTCCATCGATGGCACCGCCCGCAGGATCCTGCAGGAGGCCGGAGTCATCCTCCGCGCCCTCCCCGGCAAGGAGGACTGACCGCGGCATTGAATCCGCACCCGCTCAATTTCGTTTTTGAATTTGCCAATCAGGAGGAGACTTGACATGAAGCATTCGAATCTGTTCGTCCCGGTCCTCGCCGCCGTCGCCGCGCTGTTCGCTGGGACCGCGTCCGCCGCCGATGAGAAAGAAGACATCCTCGCCCGGTTCGACCGCGAACTTCTGACCGTCATGAGCGGATTCGCCGAGGCACGCGAGTCCGCCGTCTCCTCCTCGTTCCGGCAGAGCTATATCTCCTCGCTCGACCGCTTCGTCAGCGACGCCAACACGCTGCAGAAGACCATCCAGGACCTCGGCATCGGCGAAGACCTCAGCCCCGCTACGCACGCCCGCAACATCCGCACGGCATTCCAGCAGACGTCCGTTCAGAATACCGCCTCGACATCCCAGAACAAAAAGAGCGGCAGCAAAAACAACAGCAAATCCAGCGTCGCCAAGCAGAACGACCCGCTGTCACGCATAACGGGAAAATCCCTCAGCGAACACACCGGGCTCGGCGGCACGGTGCCGGGCACAGGTTCCGCGCAGAGCCATCCCGCCGGGTTCTCCTTCCACATGGCGGGAAACACGGTCCAGACGCTTTCCTCGCTCGGATTCGCGGTCCGCAACGGCAAGTATTCGGTCTCCCCGCGTTACCGCAACATCCTGCCGTACCTGGAGTTCAAGCGCGACGTGGATTATTTCAACGCCTCCTACGAACACTTCGATTCCCTCATCGATATCCCCGTCTGGCGCACCGACTTCGAAAAACGCCTCAGGCGCATGACGAACCTCGCGATCAAGATCCAGCCCGTCTACCGCGCGTATTTCCCCGGCAAGACCATCTCCGCCACCACCGAAGCCGAACGCCTCAACCGTGTTTACAACAGGTTTATTGACTACGTCAAGGCTGTGGAAGAAGCAAAGAAAGCGGAAGCGCGCACGTCCAACAATAGCTCGGCGTTCGACCAGGTCCGCCTGTCCAGCATCCCGGACAAAGGGCTGATCCTGAAGGATTACGACACCGCGGCCTCGAAACTCGCCGAGTTCTTCGCCGACATGGATTCCGTCGACTGGACCGTGAAGCCGTTCTCCGCCGAGGCGCCCGCCGCCGACGGCACGGTCAAGGTCCCGGCAAAATCCTCCAACTGAACGGACGGGAAGCCAATGTTCCAGATCGAACGTACCGTCGCGATCAGCGACACCGCGCCCGGCGGATGCCTCCGACTCAGCCACGCCCTCGACTATCTCCTGGAATGCGAGTGCTTCCAGATGGATTCCGAGGACGATTTCTCCGTGTACCTCCGCAACAACGGCATCGCGGTCTTTCTGGCGTTCCGGCAGGTCGAGGTCATCCGGCTGCCCGCCTACGGCGAACACCTCACGATCCGCACGAACGTCTACGACTGCAAGAATTTCTTCGGGTTCCGCAATACCACCATCTATGACGCGCAGGGAAACATCTGCGTCCTCTGCGCCGCCATCGGCGCGTTCGTCGACCGTGCGTCCGGACGACCCGGGAAAGTCCCCGCGCAGATCGTCCGCGACCTCCGGTTCGATCCGCCACTCCCGATGGAATACCTCTCGCGCAAGATCACGCTCCCGGCGCGGGAGCCGGAACGCCTCGCGCCGTTCCGGGTCAAGGAACACGAGGCGGACATGTACGGGCACTTCAACAGCAACCGTTCCCTCGACGAAACCATGGAATACCTCCCGGCGGATTTCCAGTTCAACCGGCTCCGCCTCGAATACAAGGCGCAGGCACGCCCCGGCGATCTCATCACCCCCGCCCTGTACCGCGATGCGCCCGCGCCCGGCGGACTCACGTTCACACTCTCGAACGAATCCGCCCTCTGCACCGTCTTCGAGTTCTCCACAGCCCCGAGGCAGTGAGAAAACGATGAAACGGTTCTAAAAGAAAAACGGCTCTTCCAGGCGAAGGAGCCGTTGTCTTTTCCAGAACAAAAAACGAGGACAGGAACGCCGCGGTCAGCGCTTGATGGATTCGCGGGCGATGCGCTGGGTCTCGGTGAACGTCTCGGACATGTCCTGAAGGACTTCCAGGAACGCTTCCTGTTTTTCCTCCGGCACTTCGTCCAGGATCCCGGTCATCACGTCGTTCAGGTACGCTTCCAGCTGCTTGCGGATGCTCTTGCCGAAGGGCGTCAGCGACACATGCACGGACCGGCGGTCGACCGAGGACGGGATGCGTTCCACGACGCCGTCGGCGGCAAGCGCGTCGACCGTCTGCGAGACGGCGCCGGACGTCAGGCCGAACATTTCGGCGATCTCCTTGACCATCGGCGGCTCGCCTTCGCGGACAAAGAGATAGTTGATGATGCGCATTTTGCCGAGCGTGATCTTCATGTTCGGGATCGCGACGTTGCGGGCGCTTTTCGCGCGCAGACGGTCGACGACACGGAAGAGCATGGTCCACGCGGTTTTCGGTCTGTTCGTGATAGACATGATGTTGTTTCCTGCTTATGATGGGGGGTTGGGGCGTGTTTCATCAGTCTTCTAACGTTTTCCGGGATGATTTATTGTGTAAAGTTTTCCTTTTTTCGGATATTTTCCGGTTTTCAGTACGTTTTTTAATCTTTACATAATTAAATCGTATAGTTTTCCGAATTTATTTCCAGAATAGTTGTTACTTTTCTCAAATGTTTTTAGGGAAAGGCATTGAAAAAGTTCTCCGCGCGTGGTATATTATTTAAACGGTTTGAATCAACGGAAACACCCTTCGCATTCAAGCCCCCCTGCACCCGATCAGACACACCCTAAACGATATGGATACGATCATGCACCTCAGGCTCTTTCTTACGCCCGAATCCGCCGTATGCCGGATGAAAACCGCAACCGCAAAGGCAAGTCCGGATCGGAGCGCCGGGGCATGAACGATTCCTTCTCCAGACAGCCGGTCCACAAAGGCATCCTCGGCGGCGTGGCGCTGCTGAGCGCGCTGATCCCCGTCTACGTCTGCGCGTACTCCGCGCTCCTCATCAACCGGGAAGTCCCCATCTTCAACCGCCAGGCGCTGAACGTGCTGCTGGTGGCGGCGGTCTACACGGTCCCGTTCCTGTTCACCAGCGTCTTCTGCCAGTTCCTCTGCACGCGCTTTTCCGCCCGCAACGTGGTGGTGTTCAGCCGCGCCGTCGAGATATTCCTGATCCTCTTCGGGAGTTTCTTCCTGGCTCCGGTGAAAAAGCTCGGCCCCGCGCCGCTGCTGGTCTTCGCGGCATGCATGGGCGTGGTCTTCTCGTTCTACCGTCCCGCGCTGAAGATCTACCTGGCGGACGCGGCGGAAAAGAAGGATCTCTCGCGCAACGCCGGCGTCGTGGAGTCCATGACGTTCCTCGGCATCATCATCGGCACGGTCTCGGCGGTCTTCTGCATCCACTTCATTTCGAGCACGGCGGCGATCGGCGCGGCAGGCGTCTCGCTCGCCACGCTGAACCTGCTGTTGGCGTCGCACCTGAACCCGAACCAGTCGTTCTGCCGGAAACTCCGCTTCCGCGACCTGAAACAGCAGTGGGTGACGGCGTTCAAGCTCCAGCAGCGCTACCGTGAACTCGTGCTGACCGGGATCGGCGAAGGCTACATCTTCGCCTCGATCATCCTGATCTCGTCGATGGCGATGCAGTACATTTCGGTGCAGTTCGCGGGGACCGGGGTGTCCGGCAGCGACATCTTCCTGTATTCGATCATCGCCTCGCCCGTGGTCGGCGCCGTGCTCGGCTGCCTCGCGGCGGGCAAGCTCTCCGGCGACATGATCGAGATCGGGCTCGTGCCGTCGTCGACCGCCGTGATGACGCTCGCCGCGCTCCTGATCGGACTGCTGCCGCTGTTCCCTGACCAGTACACGGGCGGCGGGCTCCTGATGCTCCTGCTGTTCGTGTTCGGCTTCTTCGCCGGCATCATGCTGGTCCCGCTCGAGGCGTACCAGAAATACTTCATCCGGCACGAACTGATCCCGCCGTTCTTCAGCTGGTTCTACCTGCCGTTCGCCGCAGGGATCCTGCTCACGATCCTCATGTCGTTCCTGATGTACTACTACGGGCTGTCGATCTATTCGATCACGCTGATCCTGGCGTGCCTCACGATCATCCTCGGCGCGACCTCGTTCTACATCATGCCGCAGTTCCTGCTCCGGTTCCTCATGCGCTCGCTGCTCTGCACGCTGTACCGCCTCCGCAAGTTCGGCGTGGAGAACCTGCCGGAAGACGGTCCGGCGCTGCTGATCGGCAACCGCGCGAGCTTCGTCGACATTTTCTTCATCCAGGCGTGCACGTCGCGGCCGATCCGCTTCATGATGCACGAGAGCTACTTCAACGCGCCGTTCTGGCGTCCGCTCTTCCGGTCCGCCGGGTTCATCTCGGTGCCGTCGAACAAGCCCAAGCAGCTGAAGGCGCAGCTGGAATACACGCGCGAACTCCTGCGCCAGGGCGAGATCGTGTGCATTTTCCCGGAAGGCGACATCACGAAGAACGGCACGATGTCCAGCTTCAAGGACGGCTTCGGCGAGCTTCTGCCGGCGGACATGCCGGAGATCCCGGTGATCCCGGTCCGCATCGGCATGACCTGGGGCAGCATCTTCTCCTGCTACTACGGCAAGTTCAAGCTCACCTGGCCGGACGAACTCCCGCACCCGGCGAGCGTGACCGTCGGCAAGCCGATCCCGCGCGACACCTCCGCCTACGAGATCCGCATCATCCTCTCCGAGCTCGCCGCCGACACCGAGCTCATCCCCGAACGAAGCGAACGCCCCTTCCACAGCCAGTTCGCGTGGATGGCGAAACACCATCCGTTCCGCCGCACGACCCAGCAGTACGACGATTCGAAAGGGCTCCAGGCTCCGCCGCTCTTCATGCTGATGCTGAAATCCATCCTCATCAGCCGCTGGATACGCCGTCTCTGCGACGAATCCGAGGAATACGTCGGCGTGATGTTGCCGAACAGCCTCGCCGCCGTCTGCACGATCACCGGCGTCCTGATGGCGGACCGCAAGCCCGCCGTCATGAACTTCACCGCCGGCATCCCCGCCAACCGCCACGCCGTGCAGATCGCGAACATCAAGCACATCCTGACCAGCCGCGTCTTCATCCAGAAGATCCGCATGAAGCCCACGCCGGAAATGGTGTTCCTGGAGGACGCCGCAAAGGACATCGGCCGTCCCAGCTCCAAATACATCTGGCTGCTCGCCTGCATCTTCCTCACGCACGAGGAGCTCATCAAGCTCGTCTCGCCGAAGAGCTGGCAGGACGTCAACCGCATCGCCGTGCTCATCTTCTCCAGCGGCTCCACCGGCATCCCGAAGGGCATCATGCTGACCCACCACAACATCAACGCCGACGTCGTCGCCATGACCTCCATGATCGGCTGGCGCAAGACCGACAGCGTGCTCAGCAACCTCCCGATCTTCCACTCCTTCGGACTCACTGTCTGCATGTGGCTCCCGATCGTCACCGGCACGCGCGCCGTCTTCATCGCGAACGCCCTCGACGCCGCCATGTCGCTGAAGGTCATCCGCGAGCAGAAAATATCCATCGTCGTCGCCACGCCCAGCTTCCTCATGCTCTACATGCGCAAGGGAACCGCCGAGGATTTCAAGTCGCTCCGCCTCACCATCACCGGCGCGGAACGCCTCCGCGAGGACATCGCGGCGAAATTCCGCAAGCTCACCGGACTCGAGATCACCGAGGGATACGGCTGCACCGAACTCTCCCCCGTCGTCTCCATCAACGTCGCGAACTCCCGCATGGAGCTCGGCGTGGAAGTCGCCAAGCCCGGCAGCATCGGCGCCCCGCTCCCCGGCATCTGCGCCAAGATCGTCGACCCGTCCACCTTCGAGCTCATGCCCGAGGACACCGACGGACTCATGATTGTGAAGGGCGCGATCGTGATGAAGGGCTATCTCGGCGAACCCGGCAAGACCGCCGAAGTCATCCGCGACGGCTGGTACGTGACCGGCGACATCGCACACATGAACCGCAACGGATTCATCACCATCACGGGCCGCCTCTCGCGATTCTCCAAGATCGCCGGCGAAATGGTCCCGCACGAGCTCGTCGAACGCGAGATCAACAACATCCTCCAGCCGGAGGAACGCCTCGTCGCCGTCTGCGGAGCCGCCGACGCCAAGCACGGCGAGAAGCTCATCGTGTTCTATACCGACGCGCGCCGTCTCGCCCCCGAAGAGCTGATCCGCCAGCTGAAGGACCGCCAGATCCCGAACCTCTGGATCCCGAAGGCGGAAAACTTCATCCTCGTGGATTCCCTCCCCATGCTCGGAAACGGCAAGCTCGACCTCGCCGCCCTCGTGGAACTCGCGAAACAGTACGGCGATGAGGCATAGCCTCAACTGAGGAAGTGCGCGGCTGCGCTCGTGCACGAAGGCACGGAGACATTTCTCTGTGCTGTTGCGAAGCAAGGCACTATTTCGCACACTCCGTGTGTGCGCGGCTGCGCTCGGACACGAAAAAGAGAATGGACTTTTGCTCCGCCCGGGGATATGCTCAGGCGGAACGTTTTTTCCGGTGTAAAATGCGGCCGAGCACCAGCATCGCCTCTTCGATGCGGAACAGCCGGCAGAGCGCGAGCAGGCAGACGCCGTAAACGAGTCCCGCCGCGACCAGCGGAGCCGCCACGTTCAGCGTCGTGACCTCGACGTTCCAGTGCGGCAGCGTGAATTCGAGGTTGCGCGGGATCGCGCGGGAGACCAGGACCGCCGGGATCAGCGGCAGGCCGCACGCCGGGACCAGCCGCAGCAGATACATCCCGAGCACGCAGAAGTCGATCCTGTGGTCCGGCAGCTGCCGGTTGTAGATCGTCAGGAGCAGCGTGTTGTTCAGCAGGGACGACATGACCGTGGCGAGCGCGATCCCGCCCTGTTTCAGCGGCACCATCAGCGCGAGATTCATCACGATGTTCAGCGCGATGCAGACCAGCGACACCTTCAGCGGCGTCACCATATCCCGGCGGCTCGTAAACGCCACGGACGAGATCTTGAACACCGCGAACAGCGGGATCCCCGCCGAATACATCAGGAACGCGTACGCGGTCTCGCGCACCGCCGTCTCGTCGAATCTGCCGTAATTGTAGAAAACGCGGATGATCTCCTCCGGGAAGCACACCATGAACGCCGTGAACGGCACGGACACGAAGAGCAGGATGCGGATCGTGCCCGTCAGCAGCGCCGACAGCTTGTCGTAGTCGCCCGCCGCGGCGAACCGCGACAGCTCCGTATTCGCGACCGTCGCGAACGACACTGCGAAGATGCCGACCGGCAGATACACCAGGCGTTCGCTGAAGTACAGCGAGGCCGCCGCGGAGTCGCCGATGAACCCGGCGATCAGGCGGTCGCATTGAAGGCTCAGCTGGAGCGCGCTTGCGCCGAGCAGCCCCGGCAGGATCAGTTTCCAGATCGAAAGCAGGGTCTCATGGTCCCGCATGATCGCACGCGAGATCCGCACCATCATGCCGCGCCGCCACAGGATCAGGAAGATCAGGGTCATTTCCAGCACGCCCGCGATGAGTACGGCAAGCCCGAACATCTTCAGCTGGAACATCCCCTTGTAATGCCGGCAGACCAGCACGAGCGCGAGGATCAGCACAACGTTCTGAACGATCGCGGTCAGCGACGGCAGGAAGAATTCGCGGAGCACGTTCGCGCAGGCGGTCGCCGCCCCCACGACGCAGATGAACACCATGTACGGCGCGAGAATCGGGAACAGCTCGAACGCGGTCTTCCAGCGGCCGGGTTCCATCGTGCGCGCGATCAGCCACGACGGCACGCCCAGCACGACGGCGAGTGCGCACAGCAGCAGCGTCAGCCACAGCAGGATGGTCGAGAACCGTTCGCGGGCGCGTTCCTTCCCCTCGGTCTCCAGCGACAGCGACAGGACCGGCACGAGCGCTTTGCCGAGTTCGCCCTCGCCGAGGATGCGGCGGAAGGTGTTCGCCCAGGTCAGCGCGAGCGTCCAGCCGGACATCAGCGCGCCGCCGCCGATGACGCCCGCGGTCAGGGTCTCGCGGAAAAGCCCGAGGACACGGCTGATCAGGGTCGACGCGGCGAGATTGCGCGAGCTGCTGAAGAAACGGTTTGCGGACGATGTCTGGTCTTCTGCCATGATGCGGTGCGGAAAAACGGAGGCGGGTTACTTATTGAAAAGGACGTACACGCAGTCGCCGTCCTTCACGATGTAGTCCTTGCCCTCGGTGCGGAGCTTGCCGGCGGTCTTCGCGGCGTTCCAGCCGCCGTGCGCCACCAGCTCCTCGTAGGAGACGACCTCCATGCGGATGAATCCGTGCTGCATGTCGGTGTGGATCTTTCCGGCGGCCTCGGGCGCGGCGGTCCCGTTCACGATGGTCCAGGCGCGCGTCTCGTCCTTGCCGGTGGTGAAGAACGTGCAGTAGTCGAGCAGTTTGTAGCCGGTGCGGATCACGCGCTGAAGGCCGCTTTCCGTCGCGCCGATGTCGTCCAGGAACGCCTTCGCCTCGTCAGGTTCGAGCGCGGCGAGCTCCTCCTCGAACTTCGCGCAAACCGGGACGACTTCCATGCCGTGTCCGGCGGCGTAGTCGATCAGCGCCTTCGACGCGTCGTCCTTGCCGAACGAACGGAACCCCTCCTCGTCGACGTTGGCGCAGACGAACGCGGGCATGGTGGAGAGCAGCTGGAGCGACGCCATCACGCGGCAGGCGTCCGGATCGTCCTTGTTCCACTGCGGGATCTTTCCGTTTTCGAGGTCGGCGATGCAGGACTGCGACAGCTCGTATTCCGCCTTGATCTCCGCGTCGCCGGTGCGCAGGAGTTTCTTGCACTTGTCGAATCTGCGCTGGAGAAACTCCAGGTCGGCGAGCATGAGTTCCGTCATGATCAGCTCCAGGTCGCGCGCCGGGTCGATGGAGCCGCCCACGTGCACCACGTCGCCGTCATGGAAGAGACGCACCACGTGCGCCACAGCGTCGACGTTGCGGATATGGCCGAGGAACTGGTTGCCGAGCCCTTCGCCCTTGCTGGCGCCCTGGACGAGCCCCGCGATGTCGATGAATTTCAGCGACGTCGGCACGATGCGCGCGGACTTCTCGATTTTCGCCAGCACGCCCAGCCGGTCGTCCGGCACCGCCACGATGCCCGTGTTCGGCTCGATGGTGCAGAACGGGACATTGGCGGCGGCCGCGCCGCCGTTGGTCAAAGCGTTGAAAAGGGTGGATTTCCCGACGTTGGGAAGACCGACAAAACCGCAGGCAAACCCCATGGTGCAAGACTCCGGATCAGATGGTAAAACGGGTTAAGAATAAAAAACTGTAATAACGTACCACCGGGAGACGCTTTTTTCAATCGGAAAGCGCATTTTTTCGCCTGTTTTCCAAAAAAACGCGACTTTTTATGATTTCAGACTTTATTTTTTGCGAAAGAGTGTTATATTGTAAGAACGCTTTTTACATTTTTGACACTATTCTAGTTTAAATATAACAATCGAAAACCGTCAAGGAGCAAGCTTTGAACATCCTGCTTACCGGTATTACGGGTCTGGTCGGGGCGTCCGTCGTCACGGCGCTGCTTCGCAATCATCCCGACTTCAAGATCGTTGCCATCTGCCGCGGCAATTCCGCTCAAACAGCCCAGGAGCGCACGGAACTCACCATGCGCGCCCAGTGCGAATTCGACGGCGATCCCGCCTCCTACGACTCCATCATCTCCCGCATCACCGTCATCTCCGGCGACGTGACCAGGCTCCCGTTCGACGAGATCGCCAAGTACGGCCCCTATGACGTGATGTTCCACTGCGCAGCCGACGTCAACCTCGGCAAAGACCCCGAGGGCAAGACCTACGCGACCAACATGAACGGCACGCTGAACGCCGTCGAAGCCGTCAAGCGCTTCAACATCCCGCGTTTCCAGTACGTCAGCACCGCCTACGTCGCGGGCACCTTCGTCGGACGCGTCATGGAAGACACCATGCCCGCCACCGGCTGGATCAACTCCTACGAACGCAGCAAGTTCGACGCGGAAAAATATGTCCGCGAGAACGTCGGCGTCCCGTACACCATCTACCGTCCCTCCATCATCGTCGGACGCCGTTCCGACGGCGTGATCCGCAAGCCGCTCGCGTTCTACCGCATCCTTGAGTTCCTCGGCCGCATCAAGAGCAACCGCGCCTTCAAGGCGGGCCTCCCCGCGAACGCCCAGATGGAAGTGAACATCCGCATCGCCAGCGCGACTTCGGACAAGATCTATTTCGTGCCGATCGACTACGTGCAGGAATCCATGTCCAGGCTCTTCATGCTCCCGGAGAAGAACCGCACCTACCACATCACCGGCGACAGCCCCGTCTCCACCGAGATGATCGGCGTCGCCTGCCGCGACATCCTGAAGGTCACCGGCCTCCGCACCGTCGACAAGAACGACGATCCCTCCAAGGACGAGAAACTGGTCATGCGCATGATCGAAGACCTCATCCCGTACTTCTCCACGCAGATCACGTTCGACAACTCGAACATCCGCGCCGACCTCGGCGACGAGATCCTGAACTGGAAGCTTGACGTCTCCTTCCTCCGCCGCATGGCGTACTCCTACTACAAGCAGGAGATCCCCGGCATCGTGGAAGGCATGGATTTCCCGAAGGACTGAGCTCCGCTCGTTCATCCGACCTATTCCGCGCGGACCAGGCTTTCCGGTTCGCGCTTTTTTCATGTCATGGCAAGTTTTTTTGACAAAATCACGCCCGCCCGGAGGAAACTTCTCCTGCTCGGCATCATCTACCTCGGCTACATCAGCCTCGGGCTCCCGGACAAGATCCTCGACGCCGCCTGGATCCCCATGAGCGAGACGTTCGGCGTCCCGCTGTACTGCGGCGGCTTTATCGGGACCGTGCTCGCGCTCTGTTCCTCGGTCTCCGCCTCCGCCAGCGGCCTGATCCTGCGGAAGATCGGCACGGGACGCCTGCTGGCGGTCTGCGGCGCGGTCACAGGGCTCTCGCTCGTCGGATGCGGCTTCTCGCCCGTTTTCGCCGTGCTCCTCGCGTTCGCGGTCCCGCTCGGATTCGGACAGGGCGCGATCGACACCGGCATGAACTTCTACGTCTCGAAGCACTATTCCAGCCGCGACATGAGCTGGCTGCACTGCTGCTGGGGCGTCGGTGCCACGCTCGGGCCGCTGATCGCCTCGATCTTCCTCCAGTCCACCGGCTCGTGGCGCAGCGCGTATTTCGCGATTGGGACGACGCAGGTCCTGCTCGCCGTCTTCTTCTGCTCCACCATCGGGCTGTGGGACCGCGCGCGCCGCGACGAGGAGGCGCTGGACCGCGAGGCCGCCGCGTCATCCTCCATGGACAAACTCGAAGGGAAATGCCATTTCACGCTCGATTTCTGGCTCTGCGTCCTGATCTTCTTCGTCTACTGCGGCATCGAGGCGGGCGCGGGACTGTGGGGCTGCGCGTTCCTGACCAGGGCGCGCGGCATGGACCTGAACACCGCGCAGTACATCGTGACCGCCTACTGGGCCATGCTGACCGCCGGGCGTTTCCTGCTCGGATTCACGGCGGACAGGCTCGGAAACCGTCTGCTCAGCACGATTTCGGGCGCGGCTGTCCTGTTCGCCGCGCTGCTCCTGCTGATCCCAGCAAAAGGATTCCTCCCGTCCGCCGCGCTTCTGCTGGTCGGATTCGCGCTCGCGCCGGTCTATCCGTGCCTGATGCACGAGGCCACGCGGCGGGGGTTCAACGACGCCACGGCGGCCGCGCTGACCGGGCTCCAGGGTGCGGCAAGCATGGTCGGCATCATGATCGTGCCGCCTGCGATCGGCTGCGCGGGCGACCTCATCTCCATGGAGATGCTGCCCGCCTTCATCGCGGTCCAGGCGCTGGTCATGTTCGCGGCGCTGCTGAAGACGAACTACCGGCCGACCCCCGTATCCGGAGAGGGGAAAGCGCAAACGGAGTGATCATCCGGCAAGCATTGTCCCCGGAAAAGGGAAAAGTCGCATGGTTCTCTCTTTTTCCGGTTGAAAAACCGGGCGGGTGATGCTATCTTATTTGAGTTTGTCCAAACAGCAACGCAGGCATTGTTCCAAACGGACTTTTTTTACCGAGGCTGACAGAAAAATGAACATCATCAAAACCGAGCTTTCCGGCGTGCTGATCGTCGAACCGAAAGTCTTCGGCGATTCCCGCGGATACTTTTTCGAATCGTGGAACCAGGCGGCGTTCAAGGCCGCCGGCATCACGAACGAGTGGGTGCAGGACAACGAGTCCAAGTCGTGCTTCGGCGTGCTCCGCGGACTGCATTATCAGGCCGCGCCATACACGCAGGCGAAGATCGTCCGCGTGATCCTTGGCGCCGTGCTGGACGTGGCGGTCGACATCCGCAAAG
>JAFSZN010000020.1 GCA_017455665.1 Lentisphaeria bacterium | reverse complement strand
CATCGCCGCGCCCGCGGCGGAGGAGTATATCGACGCTCCCCCGGCGGGCGCGTTCTTTTTGCGCACGTCGCCCGAACTCGAGATGAAACGCCTGCTCTGCGCCGGCATGGACCGCATCTACCAGATCGGGCCGTGTTTCCGGGCGGGCGAACGCGGCAGATTGCACCGGACCGAGTTCGACATGCTCGAATTCTACATGGCGCACGCCGACTATCTGGAGCTGCTGGACACCATCCGCGCGATCATCGTCGAGGCCGCGGTCGCATGCACCGGCGGCACGAAGATCAGGTCCCGCGGCTGCGAGGTCGAGCTCGGCGGCGAATGGACCATGCTCCCCGTCCGCGAGGCGTTCCGCACGTTCGCGAATGTCTCCGCCGACGAGGTCGCGGAACAGGAATCGCTGTTCGAGGAGATCCTGGTCGAGAAGGTCGAGCCGAACCTGCCGAAGGAACGCCCGTGCGTGCTCATCGACTATCCGATCCGCTTCGGCGCGTTCGCCCGCGCGAAAGCCTCCGATCCGACCCTCGCCGAACGCTGGGAGGTCTATGTGGCGGGCGTCGAGCTGGCGAACACCTACGGCGAGCTGATCGACCCGGTCGTCCAGCGGGAACGTTTCGCCGCCGCCCGCGCCACGCGCAAGCGCCTCGGCCTCACGGAATACCCCGAGCCGACGGCGTTCCTCGACGCGATCGACCGCGGGATGCCGCCCGCCGCCGGGTCCGCGCTCGGCTTCGACCGCCTCGTGATGCTTCTTGCCGGGGCTGATTCCCTGTCGCAGATCGACTTCCCGCTTGACGACGAGCAGGAACCATGAAGATACTCTTCCTCATCGCCCGGTATTTCCCCTTCAGCGGCCTCCAGACGGATTTCCTGCGCGCCGCCGGGGCCGCCGCGGACCGCGGACACGATGTGACGTGTCTAGTCGGCTCGTGGGAGGGCGAACGCCCGGACAACCTCAGGATCCTGACCGCGCCGCTCCCCGGGACAAGCGAGGCCGACGACCTCGACGCGCTCGAAACGGCGTTCCACGAGCTGATCGAACATGAAACATTTGACCGGACGGCGGCGTTCGAGCTGATCCCCGGCGTGGATTTCTATTTCGCGGGGTTCGACTGCCTCGGCAGCAATCCCGAAAACGCCGATCCGCGTCTGCTTGCGCGTGAGAAAGCCGTCTTCTCGCCCGAATCCTCCACCTATATTTTCTACCTCGTTACGCCGCAGATCAACGCCTTCTTCGGCGTCTACGGCACGCGGCCCGCGCGGTTCCTGCGTCTGCCGCCCGGCATGAATCCCGCCTGCGGCCGTGTGCCCGATCCCGACGCCGTCCGCATCCGCAAGCGCGCCGAGCTCGGCCTGAAGGACGGCGAACGCCTCGCGATCTCGGCGGCGCACGACATGCTTCTGAAGGGCGTCGACCGCACCCTGACCGCCTACGCCGAACTTCCGCCCGAACGCCGCGCCCGTCTGCGCCTGTTCGTCACCGGGTTCCTCGGCCGCGAACAGTGCGAAAAGCAGGCCGCCGGGCTCGGCATCGCCGACCGCGTGATCTTCGACGGGGGCCGCCCCGACCTGCCGGAACTCCTCTGCGCCGCCGACTATCTGGTGCATCCAGCCCGGCGCGAGGCCGCCGGTTCCATTCTGATCGAGGCGATCGCGTCCGGCCTGCCCGTGGTCTGCACCGAGGTCTGCGGATTTCAGGACATCGTGCTGGCGTCCGGCGGACACGTCCTCAACGAACCGTTCGATCCCGGCGCACTGACCGCCGAGCTGGACTACCTCGCCGGCATCTCCGACGACGGCCTGTATTACTGGCGGCAGCAGGTCCTGACGTACGCGCATGGCCCGGCGGATTTCTACCGGCGCGCCGACGTGCTTGTGAACTTCATCCAGTCGCCCGGCACCGGAGAGTATCTATGAGCCGCGACCCGCGCCAGGTCCGGCGGGAGATCGCGCGCATCTGGTCCGCCCTGCGTCTGACCGACCGCGCCCGGCTGGGCAAACGCCGCCGCGCCTTCCTCGATCTACTGGACGGCGATCCCGATGCCGCGGAAGCAAAGCGCGAGGAGTTTTTCCGTCTGCTCGC
The DNA here is from genome assembly GCA_017455665.1 of Lentisphaeria bacterium. GTDB lineage: Bacteria > Verrucomicrobiota > Lentisphaeria > Victivallales > UBA1829 > UBA1732. The sequence continues at coordinate 6,844 of JAFSZN010000020.1, read as the reverse complement.
GACCGCTCAGAAACGTTCGCTCGTCCCCGTCGCCTCCCGCATCCGCTGCGAGTTCCCGGACAACCTCCCGATCACCGCGAAGATCCCGGAAATCCGCGCCGCGCTGAAATCGCATCAGGTCATCGTCGTCTGCGGCACAACGGGTTCCGGCAAGACCACCCAGCTCCCGAAGGCCGCGCTGCTGGAGGGCTTCGGACGCGCCGGACGCATCGGCTGCACCCAGCCGCGCAGGATCGCCGCCTCCGCGCTCGCCCGCCGTCTCTCGAACGAGACCGGCTGCGCGTGCGGACACGAGATCGGCTATCAGGTGCGGTTCGACGACCGTACGGACGACTCCACGGTCGTCAAGTTCATGACGGACGGCATCCTGCTCGCCGAGACGCAGAACGACCCGAAGCTGTACCAGTACGACTGCATCATCCTGGACGAGGTGCATGAACGCTCCCTCAACATCGACTTCCTGCTCGGGTACATGAAGCTCCTGCTCGCGCGGCGCCCCGAACTCCGCGTCATCATCTCCTCCGCCACGCTCGACGCCGCCCGCATCGCGGCGTTCTTCGGCGACGCCCCGGTCATCGAGGTCGGCGGCCGCGTCTACCCGGTCGAGGACGTCTACCTGGAGCCGCTTCAGGACGAGGAACTTGCGGAATCCGTCGCGCGCGGCGTGGAGTATCTGCTCGATATCGGCGAACGCGGCGGCATCCTCGTTTTCTTGCCCGGCGAACGCGAAATCCGCGACTGCGCCGACATGCTGACCGGGCGCGACTACCCTCACACCGAAATCCTGCCGCTCTTCGGACGCATGAGCGCATCCGAACAGGAACGCATCTTCGCGCCGCAGTCCTCGAACCGCCGGATCGTGCTCGCGACGAACGTGGCGGAGACGTCCATCACGATCCCCGGCATCCGCTACGTGGTCGACTCCGGGCTGGTCCGCCTCTCCCGTTACAATCCGAAAAGCGGCATCCAGGAGCTCCGCATCGAGGGCGTCTCCCGCGCGAGCGCCATGCAGCGGCGCGGACGCTGCGGACGCGAACAGGACGGCGTGTGCGTGCATCTGTGTTCCGAGGAGACGCTCGCCGATGCGGCGGAGTTCACGCCGCCGGAGATCCAGCGCGCGTCCCTGGCGGGCGTCATCCTCCAGATGGCGGCGCTGAAACTCCCCCCGATCGTCCAGTTCCCGTTCGTCGACCCGCCGTCGCCCCAGCTGATCCGCGAGGGCCTGACCACGCTGACCGACCTGCATGCCATTGACGCTTCCGGCGCGCTCACGGACGAGGGGCGCCGCCTCGCGGAACTCCCCGTCGGGCCGCGCCTCGGGCGCATCCTGCTCGACGGCGTCGACCGCGGCGTCCTGCCGGAAATCCTGCTGATCGCGGCGTTCCTGTCGATCCAGGACCCGCGCGAACGCCCCTTCGAGAAGGCGAAGGAGGCGGACACGGCGCAGCGGCAGTTCGACGTGCCGGAATCGGATTTCCTGAGCATCGTGAAGCTGTGGCTGGCGGCGGACGAGGCGTTCCGCGTCTCCAAGTCGCAGTTCCGCAGGTTCTGCCGCGCGAACTACCTGAATTTCCGCCGCATGCAGGAATGGCGCAACCTGTGCGCCGACCTGCTCGAATACCTCCAGCCGGAGACCACGCTGGAATCGCTCGAGATCGAACTCCGCGCGGACCGGTCCGACCCGATCCACAAGTCCCTCATGGGCGGCCTGCCGCGCCGTCTGGCGTGCTGGGATCCCGAGAAAAAACAGTATTTCGACCGCACGGGCCGCATGTTCTCCATCTTCCCCGGCTCCGCCCTCGCCAAGCTCAAAAAAGCGCCGGAATGGCTTCTGTGCTTCACGATCATGGAGACCAGCCGCGTCTTCGGGCGCTGCTGCGCCGTGGTCGAGGGCGCGTGGCTGGAGGAGATCGCGCCGGAGCTGTGTTCGCGCACCTACGACCGGATCGCCTGGGACGAGACCAGCGGGTTCGTGTTCGCACGCGAACGCGTCTTCGCCGGGGCGCTCCCGATCCATCCGGGCCGCCGCTGCCACTACGGACGCGTCGACCGCGATGCCGCGCGTGCCGTGTTCATCAAGGAGGCGCTGGTGCCGTGCGCCGTCAGGGATCCCGCCGCGCCGTGGCTGGTCCGCTGCAGCGAGCTGGTGCGCCGTCTGCACACGTTCGAGGCGAAACTCCGGCGTTCCGGCTCCGTCGTCGACCTCCACGCGCTCGAGCAGCATTTCCTGCGCGTCCTGCCGCCGTGGATGTGCAGCGTGTCCGATATCCGCAAGGACTGGACCCGGCGGCATCGTTCCTACGACCCGAAACCGGAGGACATCGCGCTCGTGCCGCCCGATTCCCTGCCGGACGCGGATTTCCCGGATCGCCTTGAGGCGGACGGCGAGAGCTACCGCCTGGAATACGTCTACGACCCCGGCGAGGAGGACGACGGCATCACGGTGTATCTGCCGGAAGCGCACATGAACCTCTTCCCGCGCGCCGCCGCCGAATACCTCGTGCCCGGTTTCCTCCGCATGAAGCTCGACTACATGTTCCGTTCGCTGACCAAGACCGAGCGCAAGAAGCTCCTGCCGCTGGACGAATGCACCGAGGCGTTTCTGGACGGGCTGAAACACGGCTCGGTCTACCCGGCGCGCAACCTGCCGCGCGTGCTGGCGGCGTTCCTGCGGACCTTCCGCGGCTGCGACTTCGACGAATCCGCGTTCGACGACATCGAACTGCCGGAGTATCTCATCCTCAAATTCGCGATCCTGAACGAGCACGGCAAGCTCCTGCGCGTGGTCCGCGACCTGCCCGAAGTGGACGATTCCGCCGAGACCGTCTCCAGCCGCCACGCCGCCGCCCGCAAGTGGGAATTCCACGGCGAGACATCCTGGCCGGACGCCGTCCCGGAGCTCCCCCTTTCGGTGCGCCTGAACCACGGCAAAGGCCGCGAAGTCTACCCCGGCTTCTTCCGGGAGCAGGGCGGGGAAAGCATCGGCTGCGCGCTCTTCCTGGACGAAGCCGAGGCGCGCGCCGCGCACCGCCGCGCCGTCCTGACGCTCTTCCGCATCCGCTACCCGGAGATGTTCGCCCACATGCGGACCATCGCGAAGCTCGGACGCACGCTCGAACACGAGTTCTTCCCGGACGATCCGGACTGGCGCGGCGACCTGACCGACAACGCCGTCGCCCGTGCCGTCGGGTGTCCGCCGGAGGACATCCGCGACGCGAAGGCGTTCGACGACGCCTGTTTGAAGTTGCGGAACCGTCTGGCGGACGCCGTGCGCGAGGACGTTTCGGCGCTGCTTCAGCTGCTGTCCGCCTACGAGCCCATCGAACGCCGCCTCGGGGACGTCCCGGCGGATTGCTTCACCGACCTCGACGTGAACCGCCAGCTCGCCGTGCTGTTCCGCAAGGGGTTCTTGCGGACGCCCGACGCCGTGGCGCGCTATCCGCGTTATCTGCGCGCGCTTCGGGTGCGCCTCGAACGCGCCGACCAGTCCTACGGACGCGACCGCACGAAGGGCGAGGCGGTCGCGCCGTTCATCGACAAATTCCATCTGCTGTACGACGCCGGAGTCAGCCTCGAGGACTGCCGCCCGTTCTTCGATTTCTTCCTGCTGCTGCAGGAGGCGCGCATCGCCGCCTGGTCCCCGGAACTCCCCACCGTCCAGAAGGCGACGCCCGCGACTCTTCAGGCCGCGTTGTCCGCCGTGCCGCTCTCCGCCATCCCCAAAAAGAACTGACCGTGCGTTTCGGAGCGGCGGAGGCTTTTCTTTCTTCGTGTCCGCACGGAGCAGAGCACTGCCGCGGCGGAGGCTTTGCCTCCTCCCGTTCTCTGTTTCTCAAAGTTTTTTCCTTATTTTGGAATCTGTCTGTTTGCATTTGCAGTTTCCAATGATATATTATGCAAAAATCATACTTCCCGATTATACATCGAATACGACTATGACGCCTGCCGGAACAGTTTGACCGTTTCCCGTTTTCGCCTTCTTCGAATAAGGCGCGTCTGTCCGCGTCCGTGAAAAGCAGGCAAGCACGCAAGCAAGCAAGCAAGCAAGACTTTATTTATATAAAGTCTCACTTCCTACCGGGCGAAACGTTCCCCGCCATTCGATCCTCTGCGCCTCCCTGCGCCGTTATCCGGCGTCCGGAGGCTTTTTCGTGCCCGGACACGGGCTTCATTCTCCCACTGAATCTGAACTCGAATCAACATAACACACAACACAACATGAAAGGATGACCAAACCAAATGGCAAGATACGTTTCAAGCGGTACTTCGTACAATCTAACCGTCACCGGCGAGACCTGCTATGTCCTCAATTCGGGAACGTCCGTTGTCAGCACCACGGTGAACAGCGGCGGACTTTTGGATGTCTACAACAGAGCGGCAGCCGTCGCCACCGTCGTGAACTCCAGCGGCAAGTTCAATGTCTCCTCGGGGGATATGCCAGCGGCGTCACGGTGAACAAGGGCGGCTTCCTCTACATCTCCAACGGCGGCTCCGCCATCTTTCTCACCGCCAACTCCACCGGTTGCATCGACATCAAGAGCGGCGGCACGGCGATCAACGTCACGGTGTCGAAATACGGCGAACTGATGATCTCCTCCGGCGGCCTCGCGAATTCCGTCACGATCTACGGCACGAGCGGGTCGGGCGGCATCGCCTACGTCCGCACCGGCGGCGCGCTGAAAAATGCCGCCATCTCCGGCGGCAAGGCCATCATCTCCTCCGGCGGCTATATCAGCAGCTCCTACGTCGCTTCCGACGGCTATCTCTACGTCAACGGCAGCGCGTACGCCGTCACCGTCCAGAACGAAGGCCGGTTCTTCCTGTCCTCCGGCGGCGTCGCGAACTCCACCACGCTCCAGAGCGCAGCCCATGGCACAGTTCTGCATGTCTATTCGGGGGCTATCGCGAACAATACCACGGTCAACTCACTAGGTGAACTTGATCTGTCCGGCGGCAGAGCCTCCGCCACCACGATCAATTTCCTCGGATACCTTTGTGCCATCTCCGGCGCCGCGATTTTCTCCACCACGATCAACAGCGGGGCGAGCGTCCGCGTTTACGACGCCTACGTCTCCGCCACCACGATCAAATCCGGCGCTTATTTCCATCTTTTGTGCCAAGGGGGGCTTTTTCCCAATTCCTCCAATTACGGATCCGCGAGCAATACCGCCGTCTACGGCAGATTCGACGTCGCCAGCTACGGACACGCCTGGCAGACCAATGTCTACTCCGGCGGCAGTATGAATCTCGCCTCCTACGGCGTCGCGAGCAACACCACGGTCTACTCCGGCGGATCCTTGTACGTCAGCTCCGGCGGCACGGCAACCGGCAACATGGTCTCCTCCGGCGGCCGGGTGTTCGTTTCCAGCGGCGGCACGGCAAACTACGGCACGGTCTATTCCGGCGGATTCGTCGAGGTCCACGACCTTGGTACGGCGAACAGCGTTACTGTTTCCGCCGGCGGCTCCATGCGGGTCAGTGCCGGCGGCAGCGTGAACGGCACCATCGTGAGACAAGGCGGCACGCTGGTGCTGGACGGCTCGGCGAATGACACCTATCTCGCCGGCGTCCCGGACACTGTGGCAGGCATGGAAGTCAAGTCCGGACTGGCGGTCTCCACCACGCTGATCCATGCCATGATGGGGGTTTCCGCGACCGGCAAAGCGTCCCACACGATGGTCAACAGCAAGGGCACGCTCAGCGGCGGCGGTTCCGCCTCCGTCCACGGCACGATGAACGACACCACGGTCATGGACGGCGCGAGCGCGAACGTGTTCAGCGGCGGCGTCATGAGCAGCGGCTCCGTGGCGTCCAACGGCAGCATCTACATCTCTTCCGGCGGCAGGATCACCGGCGGCTGGGACCTCACGCCCGGCGCCTTCGTGATGGCGGAAGCGGGCGGCGTGGTCGACTTCAACATCACGGCGGCCATGACGGAAGACATTGCGCTGATCAGCAACCTCAGCGCCGTGGGCGGCACCCCGACCTACACGCTCACGACCAACCCGTGGCAGATGTACGGGACCTACACCCTCGCGGAAGGCGCGGGCATGTTCGACGGCGTGATCTCGGTCGTCGATGAAAGCGGCGTCGAGTACGGCACGCTCTCCCTGTCCCAGCACGCGTACGTGGGCGACCTGGAATACTCGCTGTCGCTGTACGACGGCACGCTTTCCGTCATGGTGGACGGCATGTCCCCCGGTCCCGGACCCGACCCGGGACCCGGTCCGGAACCCGAACCCGAACCCGAATACGTCACAGTCGGATACTTCCCCGGACGCTACATGGGCGGCTCGTACGTGTACCTCGCCAGGGAGACGAAGGAGGCGACCGGCGGGAACGACATGCTCAGTTTCTACGTCTCGGGCGCAGCCATGCAGGACCTCCCGGTCGATCCGGGCTGGACGGTCATGGGCGCGGGCGACTTCAACGCCGACGGGCGCGACGATCTCCTGCGCGTCAACTACGAAGGCTATGTGGTCGGCGAAATGACGCAGGAAAACGGCACGTTCGTTCCGCAGGTGCTGAACTTCAAGAACGATGGCTGGGAGATCCTCGGCATCGGAGATTTCAACGGCAACGGCTCCGACGACGTGCTGATCGCGAACCCGACCGGCGCGTCCGACACGGTCGGGTTGCTCGGCTACTGGGAAAGCGGCGTCACGTGGACGCTCATCAACGGCTATTCCGCCGAGTGGGAATGCGTCTCGACCGGCGACTTCAACGGCGACGGCAAGTGCGACATGCTGTGGCGCAATTCGTTCGTCGGCGACGACAAAAACCTCTACAACGCCTACTGCACCTGGATCGTCGAGGATCCGGTCGACTGGCGCATGGTCAGCGT
>JAFSZN010000019.1 GCA_017455665.1 Lentisphaeria bacterium | reverse complement strand
GGAATGGGCAGCTTCGGCGGCGCGACCCGTCAGGGCGGCTTCGGTGCCGGAATGGGCGGCGCGACCCGTCAGGGCGGTTTCGGCGGCGGTGCCGCGGGCGGCTTCGGTGCCGGAATGGGCGGCGCGACCCATCAGGGCGGTTTCGGCGGCGGTGCCGCGGGCGGCTTCGGCGGACAGGGTATGAGACAGCGCCGCGGTGCTGCAGGCGCAGCCGGTACGACTCCTGCCGCGACGGCACGTCCGGGTTCCGGCGCGAACGCCCAGTACGACTCCGGCGCGAGCAACATCCGTCCGTTCGACGACGAAGACCTCTTCGTGGAGGATTGAATCGACAGCTTTTCCTCTGAAAAGAACTTGATTGTGTGGGGCGTCTGTCCAGGGGGTGGACGGGCGCCCCGCCTTTGTATGGGGGGCATCTCTCATAATCTGTTCCGGCGCCTTTTCGCATTTGGGCAAAGTCCGGCCACACAGAGTGTGTCGGGTAGTGCGCGGCATCCGCTCGCGCACGTTTTTTGTCCTGAGCAAACAATAGTCCAACAATCTTCAAATCTTTCTTTGCCGTCTTTTTGCCCATCTGCAGAAAAACCATCCGGAACAGCTCAATTCGAGATACCCCTTTTGTTTTGTTGCGCGAGAGCCTACACAGAGTGTACCAGACAGTGCGCGTTTGCCATGATTAAAAATCATCGGCGTGCTTGCAAAAAGGAAAAAACATGCTATAGTGAATGGAATAAAAATTCATGGTATTTCAGGCAAAGGAACAGCGATGGCGATCCCGTACAGACAGGAAGTCCTCCGGAAAATGGTGCATCTCAGCTCAATCTGGATGCCTGCCGCTCTTTTTTATCTTCCGGCATGGTTCGGAGATTCCGGACGGTGGTTCAACGTGATCATGTTCGGCACGTTCGCCGTGCTGAATATCCTGATCGAGATCGCGGTGTTCCGTCAGGTCCCGTACGTGACGCCGCTCTACAAGAAACTCTTCGGCAAGATGGCACGCGAGAGCAAGCCGGGCGAATTCCGGTTCAGCGGCGCGCCGCCGATGTACGCGTCGGCGTGCCTGACGGCGCTGTTTTTTTCGCCGCGCGTGGCGTCGTGCGCGTTCACGATCCTGATCCTGAGCGACACGTCCGCGGCTTTGATCGGGCGGAAATGGGGGCGGCACCGTTTTTCCAACGGCAAATCGCTGGAAGGCTCGCTGGCGTTTCTGCTGACCGGCTGGATCATCGCGGCGAGTTTCTGCCTCGCCGGAGGCATACCCGGCACGACGGCCGCGATCTGGCTGGTCGGCGTGGCGGTTTCCTGCGTCGCCGAATTTTTCAACGAACAAATCCACCTGGACGACAATTTCACGATCCCGCTGCTGTTCGGCGCGGTCGCGGAATTCCTGCCCCGGCTGCTGCAATAAAAAAAGGAGCTGCATTCAATATGAGCGAACCGAGACTTTACCGCTACGACACGCACGTCCACACCTCGAACGGGAGCAAATGCGCCAAATCCTCCGGCCGCGAGGTCGCCGAGGCATACCATGCGCGCGGCTACGACGGCATCATCATCACGGACCATTTCTTCAACGGGAACAGCACGGTGCCGCGCGACCTGCCGTGGCGGGAGCGCGTCGAACTTTTTACGGCGGGCTACCGTGCCGCGAAGGAATACGGCGACCGGGTCGGTATGCAGGTGTTTTTCGCGTGGGAGGATTCCTCCGATGGCAACGATTTCCTGACCTACGGGCTGGACGAGAACTGGCTTGCGGACCATCCGTTCATCGACCGTCTCCCGCTCGTCGATTACCTGAAATACATCCGCGCCGAGGGCGGCACGGTCGTCCACGCGCATCCGTTCCGGCAGGCTCACTACATCCCGATGATCCGTCTGCTGCCCGACTTGGTCGACGCGGTGGAGATCATGAACGCCCAGCGTACGGACGATGAGAATCTCCGCGCGAAATGGTACGCCGACAGCTACAATCTGCCGTGGACCGCGGGTTCGGACAACCACGACGTCGTGAACGGTTTTGCCGAGGCTGGCGTGCTGGTGGACGAACGTCTCACCGACACGGCGCATTATGCGCGGCTCGTCCGCGAACGCAGGATCCGGGAGTGTCTTCCCCATCTTGACGGCTGCTGCTGAGGCGAGTCATCGTCTCAGCTGCGTTTCGCTTTGCGGACTGTATGCTTCCGTTTTTTTCAGTTCACCGGCATCCCCGGCAGGAAAAACAAATGGTCTGCCGGAAGCTTTTTGCGGCGGCCTTTAAAAGCTTCCATTTCTTGATGGAGACTTCGCCTGTCGTGCGGTCGTGCTGCGGAACAGGCATTTCAAAAAAGCGCAGATGTTTTTTTGCGACCATGCCGGAGAGGATGACGTTCGGCGCAAACGTATTGTCCGGTATCGCATGATAGATCTCTGCAAAAGCCGAAGCCCGCATTAAGCGATACGGGGTATTCACATCCCAAATGCTTTTTCTGCCGTAAAAGAGCTTGACCGTCAGGCGCGATACCGCGGAGATGATTCTGCGCGGCAGCGCCTGGGTCCGTCCGCTCCGATAGCCTGCGAGGAAGTCATAGTCAGCCCGCTGAGTCCAAAGCTTTCCGAAATGCTCCGGTCCCATTTCGTCATCGGAATCGATTTGGAAGATCCAGTCAAAGCCGTTGTCCGCGGCTTCGCGATATCCTTGCAGAATGGTCGGACCGTGTCCTCCATTGGGTTTGTCGTGCGGCATGATCTGCCCGGGATGCCGTTCCGCTGCCGCTTTCATTTGCGACAGGCTGCCGTCTCTGCTTCCGTCGTTGTAAGGATGCAGTTGATAATCAATTCCCAGTGCATCCAACGCATTTGCCCATTTGTCCAGAACGGAGCCGATCACCGCTTCTTCGTTGTATACGGGCATTATAATTGCAAGCTTGTCGTCCATGTATGCCTCCTGGCAATGCTTGATTCGAATCCTTCCAGCGACATGGCGACAGCCTTGTCCATGTCCCAGTATTTATATGCGCCCAGCCGTCCGCAGAACAAGATATTCGGGTTTGTTTCCGCGAGATGCTGATACTTTTGCAAAAGAGAATGGTTTCGTTCGTCGTTGACGGGATAAAACGCCTCAAGCCCGGGTTTCCAGTCCATGGGATATTCGCGGAAGATGATGGTCTTGTCCGCATTGAAGGACTGTTCCCATTCGGGGTGGTAATGTTTGAATTCGTGAATCCGCGTATAGGGGACCGTTTCATCGCCGTAGTTCATCACGGTTGTCCCCTGATAATCCCGGACCGGCACCGTTTCCCGTTCAAAACGAAGGCTGCGCCATTCCAGGGCGCCAAAGCGATATCCGAAGAACTCGTCTATCATCCCCGTATAGACGACCAGGCAATCCTGCGGCAGTTGCGCGGCCACTTCAGAAAACGCGGTATTGAGAAGAAGCTTGATCCCCGGTGTTTCGGCCATTCTTTTGAACATGGCATCATACCCGTCGGAGGGGATCCCCTGATAGCGGGAATTGAAGTATTCCGTTTCATATGTCATGCGGATTGGAAGCCGGGTTATGATGTCCGGCGGTAGTTCCGACGGCTGGCGTCCCCATTGCTTTGCCGTGTACCCTTTGATAAACAGGCTGTAAAGGACGGGACCGATGAGGGAAATCGCCTTTTCCTCCAGATTGCGGGGAACAACTGCGGAATGAATGCCGGATGCCATCCAATCCCGTGCCTCATCCGGGGTAAAGGCTTTTCCCGATACCTCCTGAATGGTCTTCAGGTTGATGGGCATGAAATAGACGTGCCCGTTGGTATGGATCAGCACATGATGCCGATAGGAATTGAAGGATGCGAACCGATTGACATAGTTCCATACGGTCTCATTGCTGGTATGGAAGATGTGCGAACCGTAGTCATGCACTTCAATGCCTGTTTCTCTGTCGATGGTCGCACTGGAATTTCCACCAAGTTTTTTTCGTTTGTCAATCAGCAGAACCGGCTGCTTCAGTTGCGAGGCGATCCTTTCGGCATAGACAAGTCCTGTCAGGCCGGCGCCTACGACACAGAAATGATAATCGGACGGAGACATTATTATATTGGGGTGCGTTTTTTGAAAATGCTGGAATGTTTTTCTTCAGAATAATATAATCGCGATATGCAAAAAAACAAGGATGGGAAAGAAAAAGGGTCCGGTGTCCATCTGCACATTATCGCGAGAGCATTTGAGAGAAAAAGCCGTTGGGGATGCTGAATCCGTTATTGAGGAAAAAACACGACAGCCGGCGATCCGGTTTTCTGTTCTTGAGCAATGCAGAAGAAAGCCCGTCGATCAGCCAGCCTTTTTCAGCAGATAGATGCCGTACGCGCCGAAGACGATGGTCGGAGTGAGTCCGGCGAGGGGGGGCGGGAGATACCCGCTTTTGCCGGCGACCATGAAGACTTCGTTGAGCACCTGATAGAGCACGGCGATGCCGACGGCGGTGGCGATGGCGGTGAAAATACCGGAGCGCTCATTTTTCGTGGCGAGCGGGAAGGCGAAGAATGCGCAGAGGAAGCATGCCCACGGGAACGCCAGCCTGTTGTAGAAGATGGTCCAGTAGATGCGCCGGAGATTCGACGCCATGTGGGGATTGTCGTGCAGGATCGTGATGATGTCGAGGGAAGAAAGAGTCTCCGGCTCGACAACGGACTTGATGATCACGGACGGCTTGTCCGGGGCGAGTTCCTCCGAAATGACCAGTTTCGAGAACTCGGTCATTTTCAGGAGTTCGTCCTGGGGGAGCGTTGCTTTTGCCCGATTGCCGAGTCCGAGCCTGTTGTCGCGGGACAGGATCAGCACCGTTTCTTCCGCCGTGTCCGGTTTTGCCGTGGCATCTGCACCGGTCGCGGGGGCAGAGGGCTTTTCCGTGGCAACGTCCCATTTTACATTGATCTCCATTTCCTTGAAAATATCAAGGATGTCCTGAACGGTGCAGCGTTTTGCCGGAACTCCGGTCTCCGATTTCGCAGCATCTTTTGAATAAGGATACGGAAACGGCTCGTAGAATTCCCAATAGCCCGGGACGTCGTCTGTTCCGGAAACGAACCGGGTCTTCGACGCTTCGATCACGAGTTTGGGCCAGAGGTCAATGTCGTTCTTCTTCGATGCGGCGGATTTTTTCCCGGATTCCATTCGCTGATGGAAGAACTTGAGCTTGACTCTTTCCTGGTATCCGTCGTCGTTGAACTGCCCGAAATACCATTGGCGAAGGCGGTCGCCGCTGTGGAACTGAAGCCGGGCGTTGGTCTCCTCAAGATAGTTTTCGTTGTTGACGGTCTTCCTGACGATTTCCGCCTGCTGCGATGTCTCGGGGACGAGCTGTTCGTTGAAATAGAAATTGAGCAGCATCACGCAGAAGCCGACGATGAAGATCGGCAGTCCGCATCGGCCGAGCGAGATGCCGGACGCGCGGATGGCTGTGAGCTCGCGGCTGCGGCCGAGGTTGGCGAGCGCATACATGCAGGCGAGCAGGACGGTGATGGGGAGGATGAAGAGGATATTGCCGGGGATCTTCAGCATGAAATACTGTGCGGAGACGGCGAGTCCCGCCTTGTTGTCGAGGAAGTCGCTCACGTCGTTGTACATGTCCATGATGATGAACAGGAGCGTGAACGCGAAAAGCAGGATGAAGAACGGGACCAGGAACGAGCGCAGGATATACCCGTCGAGCGTGGGCATCCAGGAGAATTTGCGCGGGACCCCGGAAAGCGGGATGTCTGTGGAGGTGGGATCGGACATGAAAAACGATGAAATGTGTTTGGGGTGCGTCCGCTCCGGCATCGTCGCGGGGACGGTCCCGGAGCGGGGTTGGTTCAGAAAAGACTTGCGTCAGCCTCTGCGGCGCTGCGTACGGCGCTTCTTTTCGCTCGGCTTTTCGTAGTGTCTCCGGTTGCGGAGTTCCTTGAGCGTGCCTTCCTTGTCGAGTTTCTTTTTCAGACGGCGGAGTGCGCGTTCGATCGAGTCGCCTTTCTTCAGTTTGACTTCCGTTGCTTCCATGTTAGTTCACCCCCTTTCCTGAACAATTTGTCACATCGTATTTCATCGGTAAAGACCTCATGAATGAATTCTGGTTGATGGTTAATCCTCGGACGGCCCGGGCTCCGAGTCGTCGGCGAGCATGGCGCGGAGTTTGGCGAGCGCCTGGTTCTGGATCTGGCGGACGCGTTCGCGCGTGCGGCGTATCTCCTGGCTGACTTCCTCAAGCGTTTTCGGGCGCTTGCCGTCCAGCCCGAAGCGGAGCTGGAGGATCAGGCGTTCGCGTTCGTCGAGCTTGGAGAGCAGCGAGAGAAGGCGGTGTACGGACTCCTCGTCGCCGAGGATGCGGTCGGGCGTCATGGCTCCCTGGTCGGGGATGATGTCCTGGAATTCGCCGTCTTCGCCCTGCTGGATGGGGTCGTGCAGGGAGAACGTGCGGAGGTCGGCGAGGCGCAGGCCGGTCACGGTGCGTCCGCTGAATCCGAGGTTCGCGGCGATCTCGTCGTCGGTCGGTTCGCGGCCGAGCTGTTCCGCGAGCTTCATCTTGACAGACTTGATCTTGTTGATCTTGCCCGCGGACTGCACGGGGATGCGGATCACGCGCGACTGGTTGGCGAGGGCGCGGCGCATGGACTGCTTGATCCACCAGGCGGCGTAGGAGCTGAACTTCGCGCCCTTGGACGGGTCGAATTTCTCCACGGCGCGCATGAGGCCGATGTTGCCCTCGGAAATGAGGTCGAGCAGCGGCAGCCCGAGCCCCTTGAAATCGTGGGCGATCTTTACGACCAGGCGCAGGTTCGCCTCGATGAGCGTGGCGCGCGCTTCGTCGTGGTCGTCGTGGTCCTTGCCGTGGATCTGCGCCGCCAGCGTGACTTCCTGATCTTTCGAGACCAGCGAGATCTGACCGATGTCGTGCATGTAGACCTTCATCGAGTCGTTCTTCGTGACGGGACCGTTCTTCGCCGCGGCCTTCGCGTTCTTCTTGTCCATCCCGGGATCCTTCGACCCCGCGTTCATGAACTTGGAAAGATCGATCTCGGAGGCGTCTTCGACTTCTTCCAGCACGACCGGGACGCCGTTCGCGTCGACCGCGCCGGCAGCCTCGGTTTTCTTCTTCGTGGGAGCGACGGATTCCGCCGATTCGACTTTGACATTGAGCCTGGTTTTCTTCGGCGCCGAGGCGAAAACGGATTTCTTCGCGGAAGATTTCTTCACAGGTGCGGCAGGCTTGGACTCGACAGCCGCCTTTTTTGCCTCGGCTTTTTTCGGTTCGGCTTTCGCCTTGCCTTTTGCCGGAGCCGTTTTCACCGTTTCGGATTTTGCCGATGCCTTCTTCGCCGGAGCGGTCTTGATCTCGAGCTTGACGGACGGCTTCCTGACGGCGACCTTAACCGGGTGGTTCTTTGCCTTCGCGGGAGCTTTCTTCGTTTCCGGCTTGACCTCGGCTTTCGCTTCGGATTTCGCCGGAACGGCTCTCACGGCGGATTTCTTTGCCGGTTCGAGCTTGACAGCCGGTTTGAATTTTGCCTTCGAGGATGCTTTTTTCGCAACCGGCTCGTCGTCGAACAGGACCTCGGGCTTGAACGCTTTCTTCTTCGCCGGAGCGGTTTTTTTCGCGGGCGCGGCGGCCTTCGCCGGAGCGGATTTCTTCACAGGCACGGCGGCCTTCGCCGGAGCGGCTTTTTTTACAGGCGCGGCGGCCTTCGCCGGAGCGGATTTTTTTACGGGCGCGGCGGCCTTCGCCGGAGCGGTTTTTTTTACGGGCGCGGCGGACGCTTTTTTCGAGGATGCGGAAACACGGGCGGAAACAGGCGTTTGAGCGACTTTCGCGGTTTTCCCTTTGCCGGACGATACGTCTTTGACCTGCTTCAGAGAAGCAGACGTTTTCGCATTCTTTCCGGCGGGCGGAACCGCGGCCCGTTTCGTTTTTGCATCATTTTTCATCGAAAAAAAGACTCCGGCGATTTGTTTTCCCGCGTTGAGCTGTTATATTGATTGTCGCAACCTTTTTTGATCCCGGCAACTGCAGCAGCTTTTCGGCGTTCGTACATAAGGGGATGAACCCCTGTTGAAAAAACAATTGCATATAATGTATCACATTAATAGAAAAAGGCAAGAGTGAAATGAAAAAAAGAACTTGGAAGAGTATGTTTTTTAATTTATTTTCTAAAATACATAGCGGTTCAGGACGCATCGGCCCGGTCGAATCCGATATGATGCCGGTCGCACTGCTCAGCCTCGTTTCCGGCGCTTCGAAGACGTCCGGCGCGAAGGTCGCGTCCACCTCGAAAAAACAGACGGAGAAAACAGGCGGGCAGCAAGGCGGGAAACGGACGTTTTTCTATGTGGCGGCGTCGCAGTCCCGCGCGGAACAATGCCGTGACGACCTGACCGCCTGGGCGGAGGTCGCAGGGAAAAACATATCTGTCCATGCCCTGCCGGACGGTTCGACGAGGCGGCAGAGCCTGCTGCAGTCGGATTCGCCGCGCGCCGAGGCGCTGCACCGGCTTCTGGAGGATCCGCCGGACGTGTTTTTCGGGTCCGTGACGAGCCTGACCTCGCCCGCGCCCGTGCCTCGCCTGATGCGCGAAAGTGAACTCGTGCTGAAAGTCGGCGACGAAATCGACCTGAAGTCGCTCGCGGAACGCCTGGTCGAAATGGGCTACGACGACGAGATCGAGGTCGGCATGTCCGGCGAATTCGCGCGGCGCGGCGGCCTGATCGACATTTTTTCCTCCTCGGAACCGGCGCCCGCAAGAATTGAGTTTTTCGGCGACACGATCGACAGCATCCGGCTCTTCCGCCCCGACACGCAGATGTCGACGGGCAAGGCGGATTCGTACCGCGTGATCCTGCGGTCGGGCTCCGGCGGCGACGGGACGGTCGTGAACGGCACGGAATACGCGTCCGCCCCGGCGTTCGAGTACCTGCTGGAAGGGAATTGTGTGTTGGTCGAGGAGGTCCCCGGCGAGATCCGGACGCATCTGGCGCGTTACGGCACGCCGGAAGAGGTGGAGCAATGGGCGGCGTTCGAGGAGAAAATGAGGTCGGAGGGACGGCTCGTCGCGTTCGAAGACGCCGCGGGCGCTGCCGAACCGGACGGCGGGCCGTGCGAGGCGTTCCCGTGCTACTCCACCGGACGCGACGCGATGGCTGCCGCCGCCGGGCATGAGTTCGCCATGGACGCCGACGCGGACGGCAAGTCGCTGGACCAGGCGTTTTCCGTGCTGGCGCAGCAGCTGACCGCGAGCCGGATCCGTCAGTGGATCGAGGAGAAAACGCATGTGACGCTGCTCGTGGGGCCGGATTCCGATCCGCATCAGGTGCGGCGCTGGATCCTGGACCACGGCCTGTGCGAAAACGAGTTCCTGACGGTGGAGGAGGGGAGCGTGCCGTGCGGATTCTTCCTGCCGAAGGAGAAGCTGGCGGTCCTGACGATCCGCGAGCTTTTCGCGCTGCCGTACCGCCGCCGGAGCATGGCGCACGAGCTTCAGATCGAGGACGACACGCCGCGGACCGAACCTGTTTCGCGCGAGGATGCGGCGGGGGTGATTTCGGCGGGCGACCTGGAGGAGGGCGACTATGCCGTCCACCTCAATTTCGGCATCTGCCGTTACCTCGGGCTGGACATCGCCGAGGCCGCGGGGGCGCGTTCAGAGATGATCGTGCTGGAATTCGGCGACGAGCAGGTGGTTCGGATCCCGGTGCGGCAGGCGCATCTGGTCACGCGCTACGTCGGGTCGAAAAACACGCGCATCACGCTCAGCCGGATGAATTCCGGCCGCTGGACCAAGGCGTGCGACGAGGCGCGCCATTCCGTGCAGAGCCTGGCGTTCGAGATGCTGAAGATCCAGGCGGTCCGCATGAAAAAGGCGGGCATGGCGTTTCCGAAGGACGACCCCGAACAGGAGCTTTTCGAACAGGCTTTCCCGTTCAAGGAGACCCCGGACCAGCTTCGCGCCGCCGCCGAGATCAAGGCGGACATGGAGTCGCCGCGCCCGATGGACCGTCTGCTGTGCGGCGACGTGGGCTACGGCAAGACCGAGTTCGCGATGCGCGCGGCGTGCAAATGCGCACTCGCGGGGCGCCAGGTCGCCATGCTGGTGCCGACGACCGTGCTGGCACAGCAGCATTACATGACGTTCAAGGAGCGTTTCGCTGGGAGCGGGATCGTGATCGAACAGCTCTCGCGGTTCCGCACGAAGCCGGAGCAGCAGCGGATCGTCGAGCGCCTGAAAAGCGGCGCGATCGACATCGTGATCGGCACGCACCGGCTGGTGCAGAACGACGTCGCGTTCAAGGATCTCGGGCTCGTGATCATCGACGAGGAACAGCGGTTCGGCGTGCTGCACAAGGACCGCCTGAAACGCCTCCGCGCGACCGTGGACGTGCTGACCATGACCGCCACGCCCATCCCGCGCACGCTCCACATGTCGCTCTCCGGCATCCGCGACCTCAGCACGCTCATGAACGCGCCTGTGAACCGGCTGCCGATCCGGACAGTCTTCGCGCAGTACGACCGGAACGTGGTGCGCGTGGCGATCGAACGCGAGCTGAACCGGGGCGGCCAGGTGTATTACCTGCACAACCGCGTGAAGTCGATCGACAAGGCCGCGATCGAGATCGGGGCGATGTTCCCCGACGTCCCGCTCGGCGTCGCGCACGGACAGATGGACAAGAGCGAGCTGGAGGTCGTGATGTCGTCGTTCATCGAGGGCAAAACGAAGATCCTGGTCTGCACCTCGATCATCGAGTCCGGCATCGACATCCCGAACGCGAACACCATCATCATCGAGCGCGCCGACCGGTTCGGGCTCGCCGAACTCTACCAGCTGCGCGGCCGCGTGGGGCGCTGGGTGCGGCAGGCGTACGCGTACCTTTTCCTGCCGAAAGACGGCATCCTGACCGGGGACGCCCGCAAACGGATGGCGGCGATCCGGCGCTACACGCACCTCGGAGCGGGGTTCCAGCTCGCCATGAGCGACCTGGAGATACGCGGCGCGGGCAACATCCTGGGCGAGGAGCAGAGCGGGCAGATTAACGCGGTCGGATTCCACCTGTACTGCGAACTCCTGCGCGACTGCGTGGCGATGTTCAAGGGAGAGAAACTGCCGACCGCGCCGGACTGCGAACTGCACCTCGATTTTCTGAGTTTCGCGGTCGAGCCGCCGCCCGGCATGATCGCCGCCGGCATCCCGCCAAGCTACGTCGAATCGCCGCGCGTGCGCCTGCACTGCTACCGCAGAATGGCGATGTTCACCGACGACCGCGACCTCGACGCATTCGCGGACGAGCTGCGCGACCGCTTCGGCAAAATCCCGGCGGAAGTCGACCATTTCCTTATGACATGCCGGATCCGCCTCGCCGCGGCCGCCGCCGGGATCTCGTGCGTGGAATGCCGCGGCAATCTGGTGTACCTGGAGAAAAACAAGCGCATGCTGAGGCGCGACGGCATGATCCCGATGATCCTTGCCAAAGCGACGCCCGCGCAGAAACTGAAACTGGTCCTGCGTACCGTGCGCGAGTTCATCCCGCGCGCGGAACAGGTTTGATAATTTGACAGACTGTCTGAACTCGCACAAGGAGGCCGCACCATGAAAATGACCGCAGTCCTGAACGACATCACGAAGCTCCGCGTCGACGCGATCGTCAACGCCGCGAACTGTTCCCTGCTCGGCGGAGGCGGCGTCGACGGCGCCATTCACCGCGCCGCGGGGCGCCGGCTCTACGAAGCCTGCCTCAAATTCGGCGGCTGCAATACCGGCGAGGCGCGCATCACGCCCGGATTCGACCTGCCCGCCCGGTTCGTGATCCATACGCCCGGCCCGGTCTGGCGCGGCGGCGCGCACGGCGAACCGGAGCTGCTGCGTTCGTGCTATCTGAATTCGCTCGCGCTGGCGGAGGAAAATGACTGCCATACCGTGGCGTTCCCCGGCATCAGCATCGGCGTGTACCGTTACCCGCTCGAGGCGGCGGTGAAGATCGCCGTGGACGCGGTCGGCACGTGGGCGGGGAAACTGCCGGAGAAGGTCGTCTTCTGCGCGTTTTCTGAAAACGTGCTGGAGGCGTACCAGCGCGCACTGCGTGAATTTCAGGCGTAAACGGGGCGGAATCCGCATGAAACTGCCGGGTCTGATTTACGCAGTCTTTGTTCTTGCCGGACTTTTGCTTGCCGCACCGTTCTGTATGGCGGCAGACGCGCCGGAGAAAGCCGCGCCCGACATCGCGATCCCCGCTCAACTTCCGCAGGGGCATCCGCGCATCTACGCCACGGCCGCCGACCGCGAGGCGCTTCAACGGAAGATCGAAACGTGCAAATGGGCGGGCGACATGTATGCGAAGCTCGAACGCGAGGTGAAGCCGTACGTGGAGCGCCACAGGACCGACCCCGACTGGATCGTCTCGCGCATGCAGATGAACTGGGAAGACGGCAGACGCCACACGATTTTCCACGCGAAAAACAACGCCGTCCCGCTCGCGGGGAGGTCGGGCAACGCGGCGTACCCGACGGTGCGCGTGGCAGCGGGGCGCGTCGGCAACGGCACGGAGCAGAAACTCGAGGACCTGATCCCGTTCGGAGACGGCAATCTGAAGCTCGCGCGCGACGGGAAGACAGTGGACGTGCCGTTCGACGAGACCGGGCTCGCGTTCGAGAACGAAAACATGACGATCCTGAACCTCGCGTTCCGCGCCGCCATCGTGTATTATTTCACCGGCGACGAGGCTTACGCGAAGTTCGCGGCGGACATCCTGTGGGTGTTCGTGCGAGGCACGGCGCAGCAGGAACAGCTGAACCCGGAGGACGTCGCGCCGAACGAAAAGGGCGAGGTGAGCATGCACGGATTCCTGAGCTACGAGACGCTCGGCGATTCCCGTCGTTTCACTGCCGTGCCGCTCATCTACGATTTCATCTATCCGTACCTCGACAAGGTGTATTTCGAGTCGGAGGAGTTCAAAAACGGACGGACGGGGCAGGGCGCGCTCTGGTCGCCCGGCCATCCGCAGGGCAAAAAGTGGGCGTTCGAACAGTTCGCCGTGATGTTTCAAAAGATGGTCGAAAACAAGATCACGCGGGGCGGCGGCCTGCTCGGAAACTGGAACCTGAACGAGCAGTTCTGCGCGATCCCGTACGCGCTCGCGATGGACGACGACGCGGACATGCCGGACGGGAAGGGACGGCAGTATTATCTGGACTGGCTGCTGAACAGCACGACGCCCGGCAACGGCGCGTACAAGGACGTGATCGCCGCGAATCTCCAGCCGGACACCGGATTGTGGCCGGAAGCGCCTGCGGGCTACGGGCAGAGCTCGGTCCAGATGCTCGTGCAGTACGGCTGGCTGTACGGCCGGGCGGGGATCCGCGTGCTCGACGAACAGCCGCTCCTGATGAAGGGCGCGTGCGCGTTCCCGCAGGTGGCGTTCCCGAACGGGCGGTCCACGGCGTGGGGCGACGGCAGTTACGCCACGATGTACACGCTTCAGGCGGAACTGATGATCGCGTATGCGAGGGAGAAAGGCGACAGCGCGCTGGAGGAGATGTTCACCTCGATGCTGAACTTCGCGGGCGGACGCGATTTCGGCGGCGACTTGTGGCTGCCGCTCTTCGCGTTCGTGCCGGAACTGCGTCCGGTCGAGGCGAAGCCGGCGAGTCCGCGCGTCTCGTACAGCCCGGCGCACGCGCTCCTGATGGGGCGTCTGTTCAGCGAGACGGGCATGCCGGAGGACGCGCTGGCGTACAGCGTGTACGGATTCGCGGAGGGCTCGGGGCATTACCACGAAAACGGCCTGGCGATGGAGCTGTACGGCGGCGGGCACATCCTCGGATGCGATTTCGGCGCGGGCCCGAACTACTGGGACATGCAGCACCGGATGTTCAACCGGATGGCGGTCGGGCACAATACCGTGGTCGTGAACGGCGCGGAGATCGGTTCGAAAGATTATCTGCCGCTCAGGATCAACCTCGCCGACCCGATGCCTGGGGAGCCGAAGCCGGGCAAGTCGGAGCGCATCCAGTTCTCCGATGTGTCGACGGTGCTGAACCTGAAAACGCTGAAGGCGGAGATGCGGCGCGTGAACGCCATTGTGCGGACCTCGCCGAAGACCGGGTTCTACCTCGACATCTTCCGCGCGAAGATGCTGGAGGGCGGGGGAAAGACGTTCGACTACCTCTACCACGACCTCGGCACGGGATGCAAGTTCGAAATGGACGGCGGCAGGGAGATCTCCCCGTTCGATCCGGCGTCCGGATTCGGGTACAGCTATCTGAAAAACGTGCACGGCATGGAGGGAACGGGCGCGATCCGGGGGAGCTTCGACGTCGGGAAGGACGGCATGAAGATGAACGTCTTCATCCCGGGAAACGAGCTCCGGCGCGAGTTCTACACGGCGGAATCGCCCGCGAACTTCCGGTATTTCGACAGCTTTTTCAGGGAAAAGTCCGTGCCGACGCTGATGATCCGCCGGACGGACGCCCATACCTGGGACCGGCCGTTCGTCGTGGTGTACGAGCCCGTCCGCGCGGACGACGGCGGGCCGCATGTCGCGTCCGTGCAGATCCTTGACGGCGGCACGGAAAAAGCGTCGCGTGTCAGGCTGGAGATCGGATTGGACGACGGAAGCCTTTATGTCATTGAAAGCTCCGCCGGGACGGATCCGGATGGAGGGGACGATTATTTTGCCGTGGGTTCCCGCGCATACGGCGGCAAGCTGGAATATAAGGTATCCGGCAATCCGAAAAAGGAGTAGGGCGAATCAGAACATCCGGCGGACGTACTCGAAGAGGATGACCGTGGCGGCCTGGGCGACGTTCAGGGATTCCGCGTCGCCGGGCATCGGGATGTTCAGTCCGCGCGAGTTTTCGAGCTCCGCAACGCCGGTCGCCTCGCAGCCGAGGATGATCGCGCTCCGGTCGAAGAGGTCCGGCTCCAGAAAGACGTTGCCGCCGCTCGCCGGGAGCGTCCGGTAGCAGGTCTTCACGCCGAGTTTGCGCAGGTCCGCTGCGAGTTCGGTCAGGTCGCCGCCGTACCGGATTTTCAGGGAGAACTGCGCGCCGGACGCGGACCGGACGACCTTGTCGGAGAACGGGTCGGCGGTGCCGCGCGTGAGCCAGACTTCGTGCAGGCCGACTGCGCGCGCCGTGCGCAGGATGGTGCCGAAATTGCCGGGGTCGCCGACGCGGTCGAGCACGAGCGCGAAGGGGTCCGCCATGGGGGCGTCCGTCGGGACGGGCGCCGGGCGGCGCGAGAGCACGAGGATGCCCTGCGAATGCACCGTGGGTGCGATGCGCTCGAATTCGGATTGAGGTAAAATGACGGGTTCGACGGGCGAGGGGAAGGGCAGGGCTGTCCCTTCGCGGAGAATGACGAATTCGACGAGGTCCGGCGCGAGCGTGACGACTTCGCGGGACGCGCGGAGACCGTCGCAGAAACAGTATTCGGAATCGCGGCGGCCGTGGCGCGTGCGGAGCGCGCGGAGCAGCGATTCGGTGCGTCTGGTGAGTCCGCCGGATCCGGACATCCGAGGGAAGCCCCGTTCGTTATGCGGCGGGCGTTTCGGCCGGAGCGGCCGCGGGAGCGTCGGCGGGCTTGGCTTCGGCGGGCGTTTCCGCCGGGGCGGGCGCGGTCACGGACGCGGTTTTCGGATGGATCTGTTCGTCGAGCTGCCTGGCGAGGGATGCCCAGTAGCCGTAGATGGCGGAGGTCCCCTCGGCGGCAGCCGCCGTGAGGTTGATCTTCTTCAGCGCGGCGTCGGCTTTCATCATCTGGTCGAGGCCGGAGAAGATGCGCGCGGCGGAGTATGCCGCTTCCACGCCGAGGTCGCGGGGCGTCTGGGCGAGTCCGGCGATGCGTTCGAACTCGGTCGCGGCGTCCTCTTTCTTGCCGAGCTGTTCGAGGAGATAGGCGGCGTCGAGCGCGGAGCGCATCTTGATGTATGTTTCGGACTTGGAGGAGGAGGCGACGGCGAGGAGCTGTGCGCGCGCCTTTTCCAGGTCGCCGGGCTGATTCGCGGTGATGAGTTCGCCGGCGAGGCGGAGGCGCGCGAAATCCGCGGCCTTGTTGCCCGGATGCTTCGCGATGGCGGCTTCGAGTTCGGCGATGCTGCCCGCGTTGGCGAGTTCGCGGCGGGCGGCGAGTTCGGCGCGCTGGATCGCGCCCTGGATGATGATCACGACGGAGACGAGCACGGCGAACGCGCAGACGCCGATGATGGCCTTCTTCCAGTTCACTGCCATCCACATTTCGAATTCGTCCAGCATCGTGGAAATGGCGGGCTCCTCCTGCGAGGCGGCGGGGCGCTTGTGCTGCTGGGCGGCGGCGAGCTGTTCGAAGGACTCGATTTTCTTTTTATTTTTGTTGGCCATGGTTCAATATGTCCTGAAAAAGTGTTGACGGTATAAAATGATTCTTATAATATAGCGCATCCCGCGCGCAAAATCAACTCGAAAACCCCGTTCCGTCTCCCTTTTTTCGGTTTTTGACCATCTTTTGAGTATGACAAAACAAAAAACGCCCGTACCGTTGAAGATGCCGGTACGGGCATTTAGGAACCTGCAGTAGTTCTCAAGCCCGAGCGGAGCAAGCCACTACCGCAGTTGAGGCTTTGCCTCATCCGCCAGCGGCACAACGGGCTGGGTGGAATTCGATTTCGGCTGTACGGCGGGCTTGCCGCTTTCGGATGTCTTTTTCGGAGTGCGGTCCGGGTCGAAGATGTTCAGCGCCACGATGGTCTCGACCTCATTTCCCGCGGTCGTGCTGTTCTTTCGCGGCTGAGCGGGCTCGTCCACACTGACAAGGGATATGGAGTACGCGTAAACATCGCCGACAATGAACCTCGCCTGCAATCTCGCGATCTGCCAGTAGGGAAAGACCAGGTATTGGGCGGGATCTGTACGCCCCTGCGTCTGGATCGTGAGGTCGCAATTGCCGTTGTTGAACCGGATATTCGTCACAAGCGCATCCTCGGGGAGCGCGAGGGACAGATCGTAAAGTTTGGCGAGGAAGTCCGGGTCGCCGAAGGAAACCGGCGCTGTCGCCGTTTTTTTCTTCTCGACGGCGGAAACCGGCTCTTTCTTCCTGTCCGGAGCCTCTTTCTTCACGACGACGCGGATCTGCCCCATCAGGCGGAACTTCCTGACATTGTCCGCCGGGGGTGCATCGGCTTTGGGTTTACCCTCGGCAGGAGAGCCGGTACGGGCGGCAGTCGCGACACGGATTTCGACGCGGCGCCAGGACAGACGCGGCGTTTGTTTCTCGATCTCGTCGATGAAGCGGACGAGTTTGCTGTATTCGTCGACGACGGCAAACTCAATGTCTGCGGTGGCATGTTCGGCGTCGATCGAAGTCACCCTCACACTGACGGAGTCGAACGAACGCAGATCGGCTTCCGCACGCTTTGCGGCGTCTTCGACGAGTTCGCGGATCCGGAGTTCGGGCTGTCCGTCCCGCTCCGGATCCCAGAGCGGCACCCCCGCGTAGATGTCCTGATTGTTCCGCTCGCCGCCGGCTTCTGCCGTCCGGGTCGCGTCACCCGGTCCCGTGGACGTCTGCCG
>JAFSZN010000018.1 GCA_017455665.1 Lentisphaeria bacterium | reverse complement strand
GGGCACCGCCGCCGAAGCCGGGGATGCCGCCCATGCCGCCGCCCATTGGAGGCATGCCGCCCATGCCGCCGCCCATCGGAGGCATGCCGCCCATGCCGCCGCCGAAGCCGCCCATCGGGGGCATTCCGCCCATACCGCCGGGAGCGCCGGCGCCGCCGCCCATCGGGGGCATTCCGCCGCCGAAGCCGCCGCCGAAGCCGCCGAAACCGCCCATGGCGATCCGGGCTTCCCAGTCGGTGTTTTCGAGCCAGCGGAGTTTCGGGTTGTCGGTGAGGACCATCGGCTTCAGGACGCCGTTGATCTGGTTGTTTTCAATGAAGATCTTGGTGGGCGTGCCTTCGGCGTCCTGGCCCTGGATGATGTAACGGGCGGAGATGGAGCCGCTCTTCTGCGTGTCGACCGCGCCGGGCTGGATCTCGCCCTTGAAGAACGTCGTGTCGAGATCGCCGTGGAACAGGATCATGGTGGCGCTGCCTTTGCCGCCCTGCACGGAGAGCGTCTGGTCGAGGATCACATGGACCTGGAAGACTTTCTTGCGGGCGACCTGCTTGGCGGCGGCGTTCGCGCCGGCCGCGGGCTGGGGCTGCTGGGCTTCAAGCGCCGCGGGGACGCCGACCAGGGTTACGCATGCAGCGGTCGCCGCAGCGGCATACAGGATGCTTTTCTTCATTGCTGGAAACCTTTCGTTGAGGTTGGTTAATTGGGGTTGCGGCGTCCGGCACGCTCAGGTGCGGAAACCGTAGATAAAAAGATAGAACATGAACTCAAGCACGTCGCACAAATTCAGCGCTCCCTTCACGGACAGCTCGGGCATGCCGTTGCAGTTGCCGTTCCGGTAGAACTCCGCGATCCGGCCGTTCTGCCGGACCGACCACTTCGGGAAGCCGTTTCCGTTTCCGTTGTCGTAGATGGCGACGGTGCTGCCCTTGAACTCGAAATAAAACACCGGGAAGCCGTTTCCGTTGCCGTTCGGGTAGAACTCGGTGCCGCGCGATCCGTAGCGGAAATACCCGATCGGGATGCCGTTGCAGTTGCCGCTGTCGTAGACTTCGCAGGAATGGGCGGACTTCTTCATCGACCAGAACGGCATGCCGTTGCAGTTGCCGTTGTCGTAGATGCACCAGTAACCGCGCTGCTCGGTCATGGATGCGTACGGCATGCCGTTGCAGTTGCCGTTCTGATAGGCGTAGTATGTCGTGCTCATGGGGAAACTCCTGGTTCGAGGGGAAAGCGGGGAATTTGCGGGATGCGGCGGAGCGGCAGGCTTGAAGTCAAGCCGCCCCGCCGGGAATGGTGAACCGAACTTAGGCCGGATCAGTCCGCCCACTCGGTGATCGCCGCGACCGCGGCGCAGTCCACGATGTCGTCCACGGAGCAGCCGCGGGAGACGTCGGTGAACGGGCGGCGGAGGCCCTGGATCAGCGGTCCGATGGCGGTGGCGCCCGCGAGGCGTTCCGTCGCCTTGTACATGGTGTTGCCGCAGTTCAGGTCGGGGAAGATGAGGACGTTCGCCTGGCCGGCGACCGGGGAGCCCGGCGCTTTCTTTTTGGCGATGTCGGGGATGATCGCGGCGTCGAACTGGAGTTCGCCGTCGATGAGAAGATCGGGGGCGAGTTCCTTCGCCTTGGCTGTGGCCTCGACGACCTTGTCGATGATCGGGTCGTGCGCGGAGCCCTTGGAGGAGCAGCTGATCATGGCGACTTTCGGTTCCTGGCCGGTGTACTGGCGGAACGTCTTCGCAGTGGTGACGGCGATCTCGGCGAGCTGGTCGGCGTTCGGGTTGATGTTCAGGCCGCAGTCGGCGTAGAAGAAGACGCCTTCATAGCCCCACTTCGGATCGGGGAGCTGCATGATGAAGAACGCGGAGGCGATGTGGTTGCCCTTGGCGGTCTTGAAGAGCTGGAGCGCGGGCTTCGTCTTCTGGGCGGTGTTGTGCGCGTAGCCGTTCGGGTTGCCGCCGCCGGACACGTAGCCGTGGGCGTCTCCGGCGCAGACCATGGCGGCGGAGAAAACGCAGGTGTCCTTCAGCCATTCGCGTGCCTGTTCCGGGGTCAGCCCCTTGTTCTTGCGGATCTCGACGCAGATGTCGATGTACTTCTGCAGGTTCGGGGTCTTCAGCACGTCCACGACCTCGACGCCGTCGAGGGACACGCCGTTTTCGGCGGCGAGCTTGCGGATGGCGTCTTCATCGCCGACGAGGACGGGTTTCACATAGCCGAGCTTCGCGAGCTTTTCGGCGGCTTTCAGGTTGCGGGGGTCGTCGCTTTCGGTCAGGCAGACTTTTCTGCCCAGGGACTTCGCTTTCGCGCGGATGGATTCAAGCACGTTTGCCATTCTGAGGAATCTCCTTGACTGTGATTTTGATGGATGGTCCAGCGCATGCGGGCGCAGTCATCACCCTCATGCGCGTTGTTTGTCCGGTTGCGGAAACACGCGGAAACCGCGCACGCATTTGCCATGCGTCCGCGATTCGTGCGCGTTACCTGACCATAATGTACCACAAAAAATGAAAACTGAAAGTGCAAAACAGATTTTTTTCGGCTTTTTTTGCTTTTTTTTCGATTCAAGCTTGACTTTTCGCCTCGCCGGATGTAAATTATATCCCATAATCCAGTTATTTGGAGTGCTCGGGTGGCGGAATTGGCAGACGCGCTAGCTTGAGGTGCTAGTGGGCAACCGTGGGAGTTCAAATCTCCCCTCGAGCACCATTTTTTTTGCCCTGACGGCAGCGTCTTCATTCCGGCAGAGCCGAAGAATCACTCCGATATCCAGTTTTTTCCGTGAGATCCCCTTTCGCCCCGGAAGTCCGCTGTTTTTGAAAAAAATGGGATTGTTCGCTAAGATTTCGGCGTGTCCGGGCGTCTAACCGTAAAAAGAAACCGCATCGGACATGGTGCGGAACCATAACAAAACCGGAGTCGTCCGTATGACCGAATCAAAAAAACTGATGAAGATCGTCTTCATCGTGATCATCTGCTCATCATCCTGCCGCTGATCCTCTTCATCCTTGTTCAGTTCGCCCCGCCGAAAGTGAACGCGACATCCGCCGGGTCCGACGGAGCCGTCGACCCCGGAACAGAACGCACTGCCGCCCGCGAACGCCATGCGCGGCACACTGCGGAGCATGCCGCGCGGCAGGAAAGCAGGGAGGCGGCCGTCTCCATTTCGTATGACGCGGATCCGGAACCGGAGCGGTTCGACGGCGCGATCGGAGCCATTAATCCCAACGCGACGCGGACGAAGCGCGCCACGCCGTATCCGCCGGGGGAAGTTCCCGGCGATTCGGGAGTCATCGTCAATTATGCCGGTTCGCCGGACGACATGATGGATGCGCCGCCTCCGCCGCCTCCGCAGGAAGATATCTGGGGCGGAAGGACGCCGGCTCCGATCCCGCCTGCCAACATGAGAGGGATCGGCGGCGTGAGGCGCATCGACCCCAACGATCCGTTTTTCCAGCAGGACATCCCGAATCCGTTTGTCGACCGCTGAGAACAGCGGACCGTGAAAGGGGAGGGGGGGGACAGACCGTTCAATCCTCCAGACAGATGGTGTCGAGCGGGGTGTCCCTCGATGCCGCGCAGAACATGACGTCCTGCCGGTTGAGCTCGGCGAGGCGTGCTTCCGCCAGTTCCGCGACCAGCGAACGATCGTTGCATTGCCGGCTGATGTGCGCGAGGATCAGATGCTTCGTGTTCGGCGCGAGGAGTTCTTCCAGAGCTTTCATCGCGTCGTCGTTGCTGAGGTGCCCGATGTTGCTGGCGATGCGCCGTTTGACGTAAAGCGGGCGGTTTGAGGTGCGCAGCGTTTTCGGGTCGTAGTTGGATTCCAGTACCAGGAGGTCGCAGCCGCGGAGCCTTGCCTTTGCCAGGCTGGAGACAAAGCCGAGGTCGGTCGCGTAGCCGATCTTGCGCCCGTGCGTGGAAAACGTGAATCCGACGGCTGCCACATCGTGGGAAACATTGAACGGTTCGATGTGAATGCCGCAGAGATCGAACACGGAGCCCGGTTCGAACAGGATCGTTTTCTCCGGTATGCTGATGTTTTTTTCCCGGAGATCCCGTATGGTCTCCGGAACGAGGTAGACGGGTATGCCCAGGTCGTTTGCGAATCTGGCGCATCCGCATTTGTTGACGTGGTCGTTGTGTGCGTGGGTGATCAGGATCGCCCGGATGGACGCGGAGTCGACATGGACCCGGTCCATCCTGCGACGCATTTCCGCGGCGCTGAACCCGGCATCCAGGAGAAGGCTGCCTTCCGGTCCGTGGATGACCGAGGCGTTGCCGCTGCTGCCGCTGCCGAGCATTGTGAAGCCGAATTTCGGGGGGTGTATGGACATGGTGGTCAAGCGTGCGGATCGTTCAGGTTGAAACAGTCTGCCGCGGCAGTCCGCAAAGCCTCGGCAGGCCGGAAACGCGGTTGATATGAAGTCTGACCGCGTCGCAGAACGAATCGTGTTCCGCGGCGATCACGGCGTGTTTCTTCGCACGGGTCAGGCCGGTATAGACGGATTCGCGCGCCAGAATGCCGCGGGCGTCGTGGAACGGCGGGAGGATCATCAGGATCCTGTCGTAGTCGCTTCCCTGGGATTTGTGGATGGTGAACGCGTAGGCGGGATCGTGCGGCGGCAGGGACTCCAGCGGGATCCCGCGCCACCCACCGCCGGACGCCGGATCGGGGAAGAACACCAGGACGCGGCTTCCGCCCTCCGAACGCCTGAGCGGGCGTCCGTCCTCGCCGGCGAACCACAGGATCCCCGTGTCGCCGTTGAACAGATTCGTGCTGTAGTCGTTTTTCCGGATGAGGAATGTTTCGCCGGGAACAGGCGATCCCGTGTCGGGGAAGCCCATGATCGAACGCAGATGCCTGTTGAGCGCATCCGCGCCGTATGGTCCGACGTTGAACGGAGCGAGGATGCGGAACTGCTCGAACCGGTCCCATGCGCCGTCGATGGAGTCTTCGTCGAAATACCGGACCGCTGCCGCTTTTTCCGAAAGCCAGGCGTCGCCGATGTGTTCCCGAAGGAATAGCCCGAGCTTGTTTTTCGGGGGAATCCCGAGTGAGACGACCGCCTCCCGGCCGGGCTGCGCCATGTAATCCCATGCCTTTTCCGCATCTCCGGCGTTGATCGCGTCCTTCATGGTGCAGATCTCGCCGCCCTGCGGGAACCGGCGGCTTTCGTTCAGTTCCGCCAGGCTTCCGGGAGCCATGGCGCGCAGGATGCCGCAGAAATCGCCGAAGACGGAACCGGGTTCCACGGAAGACAGCTGGCAGCGGTCGCCCAGCAGGATGACCTTCGCGTCTTCCGGGACTGCCTGGAGGAGGGCGACCATGAGCCATTGCGGGATCATGGAACATTCATCGACGATGAAGAGCCTGTAGCGAAGCGGGTTTTTCCGGTTGTGGCGGAACGTTCCCGCCTTTCTGTCCCATGAGAGCAGACGGTGGATGGTGGACGACTGGATCTGTTTGAGCTCCTCGCACCGCTCTTTGTCGCACAGGTTCTCCAGCTGCAGGTCCAGTGCCTGTTTCATGCGCATCTGCGCCTTCCCCGTCGGCGCGCACAGGATGATGTTTGCCGGGCTCTCGTCGCGGAGCGCGAGGATCACGGACACGATGGTCGTCTTGCCGGTCCCGGGGCCGCCGCTGATGACCAGGAAATCGGATCCGGCCGCGGCGGAGACGGCGGATTTCTGTTCGTCCCCCAGCTGAAGCCGAGTGACCGTTTCGAACGGAATGGATCCCGCGGACGGGATGGCCACCGTGCGGGACAGCAGATAATCCCGCAGGAAGAGTTCGTTCTGGAACGCCCTGCCGAGGTAGTAAAGGTCGTTTGCCAGGACCAGCGGAGCCGGCTGGAACGTTTCGTCCGATTCGGGGCGATACTCCCGGAAGAGATGCGGGAAGGCTCCCGGATCCGGCGGCCAGCAGTCCAATCCGCCGATGAGGTCCGGGCCCGGCAATGGGCCGGATTCCCGGAATGCGCGCATGTCGCCTTTTTCCTCCGCGGGAGCAAGGCTCCTCAGGTACCCGGCGAGCGCTTCCCGCGATCCGATCCTGTCAACGGGAAGCGCGATCTCCCGCTGCACGGACGCGGCATTGGAGACCAGTGCGGCAAGAAGCGTCAGCGCGGGGTCCTGTGCGGCGTTTCTGGCGATGAATTGCGCGAAAACGACGTCGATGTCCGCGAGCAGCCCGCGTCCGCGGAGTACATTCAGATAGTCAGATGCAGTCATACTCCGTTTCCTTTTTTGAAGAGTGCCAGAAGAGCGTCGAGGCATTCGCGCGGCGGCACGTCGAACCAGATGCCGTTTTCCGTTTCTTCGGCAAGCCCGCGCAGGAAGATGTAGTAAACGCCGCCGAACGAACCGTAATCCATGCCCCGCTGGCGGAGGAACCTGCAAAGCGCGGCGGCATAGAGGTAGGACTGCAGGACGTAGCCGGCGTTTCCCATCGCGGCGCGGATCCGGGCGGGAGTGTAATCCGCGTCGGAATCGCCCAGCCAGTTGGTTTTCCAGTCCACGATGTAGTATTTTCCGCCGTGCTCGAAAATCAGGTCGATGATGCCGTTGAGGACGCCGTTTCTGTCGGGCAGCTGTTTTTCCCGGCTGACAAGCGGCTTTGCCTGTCCGGAAGCGGTGTCCGCGAGGATGGAAAGGATCCTTTCCAGGTTGAGGCTGTCCGGGGCGTCCAGGAAAAACTCCATTTCCGGGACCATTCTGTTCTGGCGTATTCCGGAAAGCGGGACCCCGGCGCCGCTGCCATCGGAGCGTTTTGGCAGGGGTGTCCGAAGCGTGCGGGCGATGCCGTCGAGCAGCTGTTTTTTCAGGAGCTCGTTCTCGGAATAGCCGAATTCGCGGAAGACGTCTGTTATTCTGCCCTGGACAAACGCATTGTCCGCGGGGTCGTCCTTTCCGCCGGACGAGAAGAGATTGAAATGTCCCGCCAGATATTCCAGCAGCCGGTGCGCCATGCTTCCGACCGTCGTCCCGCGCGGGAAGGCGCGGAAGAGGTTGGATTCGCCTGCCGAAGCGGCGGCTTTCCCCGCTGTGACGGGCGTTTCGAACCCCGCCTCGTCGTCAAGCGCGATGTTCTGTTCGTCCAGGTCGGCGGGAGTCTCCTTTTCCTCGTCTGTGCGGTTTGCCAGGATGTTATGGAACGCAGAGAAGCTCATGATCGCCCACTTGTCCTGCACTCTGCCCGTGAATTCCGCCGATGCCATTTTCTTCGGGGGTTCTTCCGTCCTAAGCCGCCCCGTGACGGACCGTTTCCCGAAATGCCGCTCGAAGACGCCGTTCCGCCTGATGCGGAACGCGGCATCGTTTTCCGCATCGGGTTCGTCCAGTTCTTTCCACCAGTCGGCGAGCTCCCGCGGCAGAATGTCTCGCGTCCCGAAGAAATAGCCGGAATCCCAGAGTTCCTCCAGGACGGTTTTCCCGTCGGATCCGGCGGATTGCCGGTGGGAGGTCATGAGGATGCCCTGCGCGGAGTTCGTGTAGTTGGTGGCTTTGCCGTTTTGTGCCGGCAGCTGCTGCGTGTAGAGGTAGGTCGCGAGAGACGCCCGCGTGAGCGCCACATAGAGCAGCCGCAGATTGTTTCGGATCTCTTCCTGCCGGGCGATGCTTTTGTTGCCGTCGCTCTTCCCGAAATCCAGGACGATCTCCGGCGTTTCGGCGTCCTGTGCCGCTGTGTTGACCCTGTATGCAATGCTGTTCCAATGCATATGCGCCCAATCCTTTTTGGCGGGGAACGGGACGAAAACGACCGGGAACTCCAGCCCTTTCGCGGCGAACATGGTCAGGATCTGGACGGAGGCGGAATCCCGGTCGAGACGCAGCTGGTCGGGATTGTCCTCGGACTCGCTGGTGCTGCCGCTTTCCATTTTGCCGCCGGCGATCAGGTCCAGGCAGTTGAGAAGGTCTTCCGGCAGGAGATGGTCGTCGGCTTCCTTCCGGTAAAGCAGCTCCATCAGCTGGATGTAGTTCGTGATGGCGCGTTCCCCGTTGAACTCGGAAAGGATCCTCATGCGCGGCGAGACGCCGTCATGGAAGACCGGAGTGTCCAGGAACTGCAGGAACGCCGCCGGAAGCCCGGACTGCGCCCAGATTCTTCCGTATTCCGCCATCGGTTTCAAAAGCGTTTCGAGCGATGCGGAATTGGACATGAGATC
This sequence comes from Lentisphaeria bacterium, assembly GCA_017455665.1. Taxonomy (GTDB): domain Bacteria; phylum Verrucomicrobiota; class Lentisphaeria; order Victivallales; family UBA1829; genus UBA1732. The sequence continues at coordinate 10,291 of JAFSZN010000018.1, read as the reverse complement.
GTCCGGGGAAAACCGGAAAAAAGGAGAAAGCATCAGCCCGCGGATGAGCTTCACGTCGGGATGCAGGAAACACCGGAGCAGCAGGCGCATGAGCTTTGCCTCGCTTGTGTCGAAGATCCTGCCGGACTTGCATGCGGATGCGGCGATCCCTTTCGCGTTCAGGCGCTTCACGAATTTCGCGGCCTGTTCGTGCTCCTGCACCAGAATGGCGATGTCGGAAGCGCGGAGATACCGTACGGTTTTCTTGTCCTCGTCTTCGTCTTCGGGCTTTTCGACGACCTGCATCGTGCAGTCTTCGGACAGCAAATATTTGATCTCGCGCACGACGTCGTCGATGATCTCGGGCTCGCATTCGTCCTTTTTCCCGAAGTAATGCCTGAGGCGGAGACTGCCGCCCGGATTGTCCGGGAAATCGTCCGACGGGTGGTCCGCGATCGAGATGAACGGGATGTCTTTCTGAAGGAAAACGCCGCCGGTCTCGTGCGGAGCGTTCAGGTCGCCGTCGCTGAACATCCTGTTGACGGCTTCGATCATGGCCGGCGAGCTTCTGAAATTCCTGACCAGCGTGAACTGGTCGTCCGAAGTCTTTTTCGCCTGGAGATAGGTATAGATGTCGGCTCCCCGGAATCCGTAGATCGCCTGCTTCGGGTCTCCGATCATGTAGAAGATATTGCGGCAGCCTTTGGGGAAGCATTTGTCGAAAATGCGGTACTGAAGCCGGTCGGTGTCCTGGAATTCGTCCACGAACACGGCAAGGTACCGTGCCCGGATCGACTCCGCCAGCCCGTCATCCCGCTGAAGCGCCGCATCGAAATCCCGGATGATGTCATCATACGACATCACGCCGTCCTTGTCTTTTGCCGCCTGGATATTCCGCCTGACATAACGGTAGACATCCCGGTTCAGCGTTTGCCGGGCATCCAGGACCTCGCCGTCGGCGCTGTCCCGGTCGACCTGCGCTGAGGCAAATCCAGCCGCATCCTGCAGCGTTTTGAATGTCCCCGGATTCCCGGCTTCGCTGCCGCCGTAGAAACGGTTCCGGCAGAACGCGCGGACCAGGCGGTCCCTGTACTCGGATTCGTCCGGGACGAGTTCCGCCTCGAACCCGTTGCCGGATCTCAGGGTGTATTCCCGCAGCATTTTCTGGCAGAAGCCGTGGATCGTGCTGACCGTCATTTCGTCAATGGAGCTGACGGCAAGCTGTAGGAGGATCCGCCTTTTCTGAGCGTCCAGGTCCAGGAAAAGATCCGGTTGTTCCGTGCCTGGTTCGTGCGCCCCGCCCGGCCCCTGTTCGTTCAGCGCCTGGTTCAGGAGTTTCAGAATGCGGGTCTTCAGCTCGTCCGCCGCCGCTTTGGAGAACGTCGTCACCAGGATCTTCTGAACCGGGACGCCGTCCTCGACCAGCCGCAGGATCAGATGCGTGATCGTGTAGGTCTTGCCGGTCCCGGCGCTCGCCTCGATCAGATACCTGTGCCCTTTCCGGGCGGGGCCGCATCCGTCAGGCGGGACAGTCCCCGCATCGGCAGGACGGACAACTCCGTCCCCGAGATCGAGCGGATATTCGGAAATGTCGCAGACTTTCATTTCTTCCTTCCCCCTTTCTTTTTCCCCTGGTCGGCGCAGCGGAACACGACGGACCCGAAGAACGCCTCGGCAAGTGCCTTGAAGCGGTCATCCGCCTGAAACTCCGTTCCGAAACAGTCGCCGAATTTTTCAACTTCGCCCTTGCTGTTCCATCCGCCGTCCCAGCTCGCTTTCGCGGACCGTGCCTTTTCACTTTCTTCCGCTCCGAAATACGCGTACGAAGACTTCGGGAAGAACGGAAGCGGTTTCCACATCCCGGCATGATGCAGGCACAGGAACTTTTTCAGGATGGACCCTGCGTTGTCCGGATTCATCGCGTCTGCCTTCGCGACGGCAATGCTGCGGTTGCCGTTTTGGGTGACGATGTAGATGAAGAGCGTTTCGGTCGCCGCGACGAGGTTGGCGCGGACATGGTCCAGAAGCGGCCCGACCAGCCGCGCCCCGGAGATGTTGCCGAAGCTCCATGCCAGCCTGACCTGCGGCGAGCCGCCGCCGGAGGACCGGAACACTTTCAGTTCCGGCAGGACCAGCGCGGTCCGGAATGTGCAGTCCGGGACGGTGTCGTAGAGAAGTTTTGCAAGGTCCCCGATGTCCGCGGCGGAATAATCGAGCTCCATTTCTCCGGCGGGGATCACGTATTCCGACATGTTCTGTGTAAGGGACTCCATGGTTCGGGCGATCAGCGCCATGTCCGACCAGTCGTCCCAGCTGCCTTCGTCCTGCGTCAGGGGGATGCTGCCGTTTGCCTTCATCCTCCGCAGGGAAGTTGTTTCCAGCGCGTCCCGGTCCGCGGATTCGAGATACAGCTGGAAAAGCTCGTCTTTCGCGTCCCAGTCCAGCGCGTTTTCGAACGGTTCCGAATCTTCGGGAGACGGTGTCTCCTGCACGGACAAGCTCGCCTCGAGCCTGTCCCGGACGAAGCGGCCCGCGGGGTTGGAAAAGAACCGTTTCAGATCCTCAAGCTCAATGCGCCGGCAGAACGGATCCTGCCGGCAGGGGGCGTCGGGATGAACCCCGGCGCGAATGTCGAACAGCGGTTTTTCCCCCTCGCCGCCGCCTGTGCCGGAACGAGGCACGGTTCCGCCGTGCACGATCTGGATCGCCGCATCCCTCATCTTTCCGGAAAACGACTGGTTCACTGCGCCGTCGGCAAACAATTCCGGCGAAAAGGCGTGAAGAGGCTCCTTCAGTTCGATGAAGCTGTTCTTCCCGAATTCCAGCGTCAGGTAGTTGCCGAGTTCGTCCACGCACACGGACGGCGGTTTCTCCTTGCGGTCGTGGATGTCTCTTCCGACGTAGCTGATATAAAGGTATTTCCGCGCCGCCATGACCGTATCCAGGAAGAGCTGGCGCGATTCATCGCGTTTGAGCGGGTCGCCCGGCTCGCGGCCGACCTTGGAATCCCTGTCTTTCCGGTACTGCTGCATGATGTCGAATTCCATGCCGTCGTCCTCTTCCGGGAACGTCCTGTGGTCCATGCCGAGCAGCAGGATCATGTCGGCGGGGATGCTCCGCATGGGGCGGAGGCCGCAGAATGTGATCTTTCCGCGCATGAACCCCATGGTGTTGTCCTCCGGCTTCGCATGCGTGTCCTGAAGGTATGCGAGCACGATCCCGGCGGCCAGGGGGACATCTTCGGCATCCGCTTCGTCCAGCACCTTCTGCCAGACGTTCAGGGCGCTCGACAGCGTTTTTTTCAGCTCGGAATCGCCGCCGAACAAATAACCCGCCCAGCCGGTGAGCTTCACTTCCCATTCCCGGAACGGCACGCCGTTCCGCTCCCATCCGCGCATGGTCTGCGCGATCTCGTGAAACTTCGAGGCAAGGCTGGCGAATTTGCCCAGCAGGTCCGCCCGGCCGCCTTCGAATCCCGGCACGGGAAAGACCGTTTCAGCGTCGCTGACCGGGTACGGGGCCGCGGGGTCCGCGTCCATCGCATAGTCGAGCAGCATGCGGTCGAATCCCGCCTGCCAGCTGTTTTCCGGGAATGCTTTTCCGCCCGAAAGCCCGTGTTCCTCCGCATCCCAGCCCCAGCGGATGCCCGCCCGCATCGCCCTTTCCAGGCAATACTGGCAGTCGTCCGACGTGATCCCCCAGTGTTCCTGGAGCGCCTGGTCCTGAAGGATGCCGAAGACCTCCGATGCCGTGAAATCGCCTTTGAACAGCGCCAGTATCTTCATCATGGCGCCGTATGCGGAAAGGCGTTCCGTCCGGGGCTGGTCCGCGATGGAAACGCCGAGCCGCGCCGCGCCGTTCGAATGATTGAAGACCGCGTCCACCAGCGGAGCATAGTCGCCCGGCGAGGGAGACATGATGAAAATGTCCTTCAGCTGCAGGGCATGGTCCGAGTTCAGGCAATGCAGGATGAAATTGTGAGCGGCCTCCACCTCGCGGAACGCCGAGTAGCAGTTGCGGATCTGGACCGAACGGCATCCGCTGCCTTTTTTCCGTTTTTCCGGCTGGATGGCGGCTGGCTTCAGGTCTTCCCGGATCCGCCTCTGAAGCTGTTGCAGGATCGTTTCGTCCCCTGACCGGCGCTCCCCGGGGACCTCGAAGTCCGTGTCGTCGATCCATTCGCCTGTCCTGTTCAGCAGGACACGGTTCTGCATCGCAAAGGACGCCAGCAGAGGGTTGTGCTGGAAATACAGATCGTTCAGTCCGTCCTGGATCTGCTTCGGATCCTGTCCTTCCCGGAAATACCGGTCCAGAAATTCGCGCAGTTCTTCCTTGTGCGTCTTGCAGTCCTCGTAGAACTCTCCGCTCGGAACTAGATGATACAGCTTGACGGTCATGCCGTGCCGGCTGAATTGCTCCAGGCATTGAAGCACGGTCGGCGCCAGCTGCGAAAAACCGAAGATGCGGATGGTCTCCCGGCTGTTCCATGCTCCCGCGGCGGGATCCGCCGCAAAGGGCATGCTGTCTGGCGGGAGATCGGCATCGGGCATGGGACGGAAAGCGTTTTCGCGCATGACCAGTTTTTCATAGACCGCGGCGAAATGATTGCCTTTCCAGCCATCTTTCACGACAAGCCGCCACAGCCTGCCCTGCCATGCCGCGGCCGGTTCGTCGTTCAGGCCGGACGGCACGCGATCCGCCTCCCACGCATTGATCCACCACGGACGGTACAGCAGATATTTGTCGTAAAGGGCGCCGAGGCGACGGGAGAGGTCATACAGCCTTTTGGAATCGCCGTTGATCCACCGCGCCAGCGCGGGAAACTCCTTTCCCGATTCGGGAGCCCGCAGGATCCGGTAAATGCGCCAGCCGATCGTCTTTTCGTTGATCCGCAGGCCGCCGGAGGAGGGGGGCGTCCGGTCGTCGGTCCGCGGCAGGAAACGCTGGAAGACCGACATCAGAGGAGGAAACTCAAGCTGGGCGGCGATGCCGTGCCTGTGGGCGAAACGGAGAAAGAGGTATCGCTGGATGCTTTTGTTCGGGACGATGACCCTTGTTTTGCGGAAGGGATCGCTTTCCCGTGTTTCGGCGTTGATCTCGTCGATCAGCGCATCCGCCAGGGCGTCCATGCCCAGTCTGCGGATGACGAACGGTTTTTCAAAAAGGTCTGCCTGATTATCCGGCATTTCGCCCTGTCTGCTTTCCGGTGTATTCTTTTGTTGGAGCGTGATGATTCTGTTCATGACAGAAATATAACTGTATTCGAGGGAATGTCAAATGCTTTTTGCCCCCTTTTTCGAAATAAACCCCGGACCCCGGCGATGTGCCGGAAAAATGGAAGCCGTCCTGTTCATCGCGAGACATGCACTCGCGAACTAAAACAGCCTGACAATCCGGCATCCGGCTTGTCATCCTCTGGTTTCCGGCAGAAAAAACAGTCCATTCCCTTTTTTCGGCAAAAACAGTTGAAAAAGACTCCGGAAAGATGTAATGTATTATAATGGGAAATCATCCCCGGCCGGCGCCGAGGAGGCGGGCGGACGCCGATCGTCCGCCATGCGCCAATAACAGAACAGAAAGAGACTTTCAGATGAAAATACTTGTAACGGGAACCGCGGGATTTATCGGATTTCATACGTTTCAGGCGCTGCGGGCTGCCGGATACGACGTCCTCGGCGTCGACAACCTCAACTCCTACAACGACGTGCGTCTGAAGCTCGCCCGCCTCAAACAGAGCGGATTCGACATCGACGAGATTCTGCTCGACCAGGTCATCGAGAGCAAACAGGGCGGACGTTTCGCGAAATTCGACCTCGCCGACCGCGATGAACTCATTAAGATCTTCGAAAACGAGAAATTCGACGCCGTGTGCCATCTGGCGGCGCAGCCGGGCGTGCGCTACAGCCTCGAAAATCCGTACGCCTACATCGACTCCAACATCGTGGCGTTCCTGAACGTGCTGGAATGCTGCCGCCACTACGAGGTCCCGCACCTCGTCTACGCCTCCAGCTCCAGCGTGTACGGCAACACCAAACGCGTGCCGTTCTCCGTCGACGATCCCGTGAACGAGCCGGTCAGCCTGTACGCCGCGACCAAGAAGAGCGACGAGCTGATGGCGTACTGCTACGGACACATTTTCCGTTTCGCCACGACCGGACTGCGTTTTTTCACGGTCTACGGCCCATGGGGGCGCGTTGATATGGCGATGTTCAAGTTCACGAAGGCGATCCTCGAAGGAAAGCCCATCGACGTCTACAACTACGGCAACCTGTCCCGCGACTTCACTTATGTGGACGACATCGTGGAGGGCGTCTGCCGCGTCGTTACGAAGACGCCCGAACAGCCCGAAAACCGTCTCTACAACATCGGGCACGGCAGCCCGGTCAAGCTCATGGATTTCATCCGCGCCATCGAAAAAGCCGCCGGGAAGAAGGCGATCCTGAACATGAAGGAGATGCAGAAGGGCGACGTCGTGACGACCTGGGCGGACACCACCGCGCTGGAACGCGACTACGGCTATTGCCCGAAAGTCGGCATCGAGGAAGGCGTCGAGCAATTCGTGAAGTGGTACCGCGAGTTTTACTCCTGCTGAAGCATGCCGCAGGGGCGTTGACCGCGTGCGCTGCAGAATGCCCGGAAAGGCGGAATGACGGCGGGGAAGGAAATGATTCAAAATGACGGGAAAAAGCCTGTTTTCCGCCCTTGTCGTCTTGATTTCAAACCGTTTCGAGTCTATATTATTTTATGGCATCTCTCTTGATTGTGTCCGGCGGCTTTTCGCATCCGGGCAAAGTCCGACTGGAAAGATTCTCGGCGGTTACGTTCTCAGGTAGCCGCCCTCAAATCTTTCTTCATCGGCTTTTTGTCCGTCTGCTGAAAATCCATCCGCACCCGAATCAATCGAGATACCCTTTTTGATGTATGATCCGACAATAGACGACGGGATCCGGTGCCTTCTTTCATATTCCGGTTCCCGCGCAGAAAGGCGCTTCCCATGGACGAAACTCTCCTCAAAACCCCGCTTGCCGACGAACACGTCGCGATCGGTGCGCGCATGGTCCCCTTCGCCGGCTGGTACATGCCGGTCCAGTACAAGGAAGGCATCCTCGCCGAACACAAGTACACTCGGGAACACGTCTCGCTGTTCGACATCTGCCACATGGGCGAGTTCACCGCCGCCGGACCCGGCGCGGCAGAGGCGCTCGACGCCGCGCTGGCGCGTTCCGTGGCGGACCAGAAGGACGGCGTCTGCCGCTACAATTTCCTGCTGAACGAATCGGGCGGCGTGATCGACGACCTGATCGTGTACCGGATGGGCGCGGAGGAATTCTTCATCGTGGTAAACGCGGCGCGGATCGCGGTCGACTTCGCCGAACTCCGCAAACGCCTTCCCGCGTCCGTCAAACTCGAAAACCTTTCCGACTCCATGGCGAAATTCGACCTGCAGGGGCCGGATTCGATGGCGGTGCTGACCTCGCTCGGACTGGACGCCGCCGCCCTGCCGAAATACTACCACTGGGGCAAGTTCGAGCTCTTCGGGCTCGACATGCTCATCAGCCGCACCGGGTACACCGGCGAGCTCGGGTTCGAGCTGTATTTCGATGCCGCGCACGCGGTCGACGTGTGGCGGAAGCTCCTCGCCTGTCCGGGCGTGAAACCCGCCGGGCTCGGCGCGCGCGACACGCTTCGCCTGGAAATGGGCTATCCGCTGTACGGCGACGAGATGGACGAATCGACCACCCCGGTCGAGGCGGGATTCGGCGCGATGCTGAAGCTCGACAAGTCCGACCGCAAATTCGTCGGGTCCGATTCGCTCCGCACCGTGCCGCCGAAAAAGCATCTGCGCGGGCTCGTGCTGGAAGGCCGCCGCGCCGCCCACACGGGGACGCCCGTCCTGCTCAACGGAACGCAGGTTGGCACGATCACGTCCGGCACGTTCGCGCCCTCGCTGGGATGCGCCGTGGCGATGGCTTATTTCGACGCTTCGGCGGAGATCCCCGCGGACGCCGAGTTCGAGGTGGAACTTCACCGCGCCGTCGTGAAGGCGAAGCTCGCTCCGCTGCCGTTCTGGACGCACGGCACCGCCAACCCGAAAAAGTAACGTTTCCCGTTCAAAAACCAAACAACCTTTTTACACCCATACCAACCCAATTTCAGGAGAAAACCATGGCGAAATACTACGCTGAATCGCACGAATGGATCGAACTCGACGGGACCACCGCCACGCTCGGCATCTCCAAATACGCCGCCGATTCCCTCGGCGACATCACCTACGTCGAGATCCCGGCGCCCGGCAAGGCCGTCGCGGCGGGCGAAGTCCTCTGCACGGTCGAGTCCGTGAAGGCGGTCTCCGACGTCTACGCGCCCGTCGCGGGCACCGTCGGCGAAGGCAACGCCGACCTTGAAGCAGATCCCGCCGCGCTCAACGCCGATCCGGAAAACACCTGGATCTGCAAGCTCGAAGGCGTGAACGCGTCCGACCTCGGCGGCCTGATGGACGCCGACGCCTACGCCAAGTTCGTCGAATCGCTCTGATCCTCTCTTTTCCGTTCACCAGCAGAAAGGCAACAGCCATGCCTTACATCCCGAATACCGACGCCGACCGGGCCGAAATGCTCGCCGCGGCGGGATTTGCGTCCGTCGATGAGATGTGGGAGAAGGCCGGGGTGAAATTCCCCGCGCCCGCGCTCGACGGCATCCCGGAAGGCAAATCCGAATTCGAGGTCATGTCGTATCTTTCCGGCCTCGCCGAAATGAACGCCACGCACCTCATCAACTTCGTGGGCGGCGGCTACTACGACCACATCATCCCCGCGGCCGCCGACGCCATCGCCGCGCGCGGCGAGTTCTACACCGCCTACACCCCGTACCAGCCGGAAGCCTCCCAGGGCACGCTCCAGGCGATCTACGAATACCAGACCGCCATCTGCCGCCTGACCGGCATGGAAGTCTCCAACGCCAGCCTCTACGACGGCGGCACCGCCCTCTTCGAAGCCATGATGATGGCGGCGCACATCACCGGACGCCGCCAGGTCGTGATCTCCGCCGCCGTCTCCCCCATCTTCCGCCGCATGATCGAGTGCTACTGCCGGAACCTGGACCTGGAGCGCATCGAGATTCCGGACGGACGCGGCACGGACTCCAACCTGGACGCCGTCGCCGCCGCGGTCACCGACCGCACCGCGTGCGTGATCGTGCAGTACCCGAACTTCTTCGGCGAGGCCGAGGAACTGTCCGGGATCGCCGCCGCCGCGCAGGCGAAGGGCGCGCTCGCGGTATGCTCGACGTACCCCGTGGCGCTCGGCTGCCTGAAGACGCCAGGCGAGATGGGATTCGACATCGTGACCGGCGAAGGGCAGAGCCTCGGCATCCCGCTGAGTTTCGGCGGCCCGTACCTCGGATTCATGGCGGTCAAGTCCAAATACATGCGCAAGATGCCCGGCCGCGTGGTCGGGCGCACCGTGGACCTGAACGGCAAGGTCGGCTACGTGCTGACGCTCCAGACACGCGAACAGCACATCCGCCGCGAGCACGCCACCAGCAACATCTGCTCCAACGAGAGCCTGTGCGCCCTGAACGCGCTGATCTACCTTTCCCTCTGCGGAAAGAACGGGTTCCGCCGGGTCGGCGAACTCTGCATGTCGAAGGCCGTGTACGCCCGCGAACAGCTCCTCGCGATCGACGGCGTGTCGGCGGTCGGGGCCGGCGCGTTCTTCAATGAATTCGTGATCGAGACCCCGCTCGACGGCGCGGAACTGGTCGGCAAGCTCATCGACAAGGGCTTCGCCGCCGGATTCCCGCTCGGACGCTATTACCCCGAACGCAAGAACCAGATCCTCGTGGCGGTGACCGAAAAGCGCACCCGCGAGGAGATCAAGGCGCTTGCAAACGCGATGGAGGCGCTGATATGAAGCTGATCTATGAAACCGGCCGCGCCGGCCGCACCGGCGTTGTCCTCCCGAAGTGCGACGTCCCCGAAGCCTCCGCGGTCCCCGCCGCCCTCCGCCGCGCCGAGCCCGCGGGCCTGCCCGAAGCCTCCGAACTTGAGGTCGTGCGCCATTTCACCGAGCTCAGCCGGATGAACATGAGCGTGGACACCAATTTCTATCCGCTCGGGTCCTGCACCATGAAATACAATCCGAAGTTCCACGAGAAAGTCGTGCGCCTGGCGGGATTCGCCGACCTGCATCCGCTGCTGCCCCAGCTCCGCCGCGGCGGCGTGCTGGTCCAGGGCGCGCTGATCGTGCTCCACGAGACGGAACGCATGCTCGCCGAACTCCTCGGATTCTCCCAGATGACCATGCAGCCCATG
>JAFSZN010000004.1 GCA_017455665.1 Lentisphaeria bacterium | reverse complement strand
GCGGTCTCGTTGCCGTCGCGGCGGATGTTGCGCACGGAGACCTTCGCTTCCTCGCAGCGCGCCTTCACCTGCTTGGTGAGCTGCTGGCGGCGTTCGCCGGAGAGCGGGGGGATGGGCAGACGGATGACTTTGCCGTCGTTGAGGGGCGTGATGCCGATGTTGGAGGCGATGATGGCCTTTTCGATCTTCGCGAGCGCGGACTTGTCCCACGGCTGGATGGAGATGGTGCGCGCGTCGGGCGTGGAGATGCCCGCCACGTCGCGCAGTTTGGTCTGCGTGCCGTAGTATTCGATCGTGATCGGCTCGACGAGCGCGGTCGACGCCTTTCCGGTGCGGATGGCGGAAAAATCGTGCTTCATGGATTCTTCCGACTTCATCATGCGTTCTTCGAGTTCGTCGAGAAGATTGCTCATTTCGTTCATTTTTGTTGCTCCTTCCTGTCGCAAGTTCGTTTGCCGTCCCGGCGTCCGCCGGCTGATTCCGCCGTGCGCAAAGACAGATGTTATTTGTTTCTGCCAACACTATACTACCCCTTTTGAAAATAATCAACCTCAAAAACGTTTTTTTTCCGTTTTTTTTCGGTCCGAAGCGCCCGAAGCCTCGCCGGGAAGCCGGGAAACATCCGGCGAACACGGCCGGACGCCCGTCGCCCCCGCCCTGCCCCGCCGCCGAAGAAACGAAAGGAACCTGAACAAATCCCGGGTCCGGCGGAAACATAAGCATGCCGTTTCTCAAATCCCCGGCAAAAAAATGCAAAAAGAGTTTGATTCCCGGCGCCGGGCGTGCTATATTATTAAATTATCACCTTGTTGAAACGGGATACCTTATGTTTATTCTCAACTGGTACGTTACAAAAAACTTTCTGGCGACATTCTCCATGGCGATCGTGGTCCTGACCTTCGCCATGACCGGCGCCAACCTCATGAAAGTCATCGAATACATCAGCGAGGGCGTTTCTCCGCTGATCGCCGGAAAATTCCTTCTGCTCGGCATGCCCATGGCGCTGGCGTTTTCCATCCCCTGGGCGGCGCTCGTTTCCATCATGCTTGTGTTCGGGCGCATGTCGGCAGACAACGAGATCACCGCCATGCGCGCATGCGGCATCTCCATCCTGCAGATCATCTCCCCGATCATCGTCTCCTCGTTCCTGCTGTCCTGCCTCTGCCTCTGGCTTCAGCTTCAGGTCGGCCCGCCGTCGCTCGGCGAAGCGCGCGACCTGGTGAAAAGCGCGGCCGCGAACTCGCCGCTGTCGTTCTTCACGCCCGGCATCCCCGTCCAGCTCGGCAGCCTCACGATCTTCATCGACGGAAAGGAATCCTCGGGCGGCGAAGACCGCATCTACGGCGTGCAGATCTATGTGCCGGAGAAGGACGGCACGACCAAACAGGACATCCTCGCCTCGCACGGCGTGATCACGGTGGAGCCCGCCACGCAGGTGCTGACCGTGACCCTTTACGACGCGCTGCTTGAGACCGTGGAAGGGACCGGGAAGGACCGCCGCAAAGAACATTCCTTCAGCGAATCCATCGAGCTACATGTCCCGTTCGGCGACCGCTACAACCAGAAAGACGTCTTCATCAAGGACAAGTATCTGCCTTACAAGAGCCTGTTCGCCCGCCTCGCGATCTACCTGAAACGAGGCATGGACGCCGCGGGCGTCGACGCGACGGCGATCAACGTCGAGATCAACCAGCGCATCGCCCTGGCGCTGGCGCCCATCGCGTTCATGATGCTCGGCATGCCGCTGGCGATCCGCACCAGCCGCCGCGAGACGTCCATCGGCCTGTGCCTGAGCGTCGCCCTCGGCGCGCTTTACTACGGCGGCGTGCTCGTCTCCGACGCGCTCCGCAACCACCCCAATCTGTATCCCCAGTACGTCGTCTGGATCCCGCCTTTGCTCTTCCAGCTTTTCGGCGTCATCTATCTTACAAAAATCGCAAGGAAGTGATTCCATGAAATCTCCCGAAATGTATCTCGAATGCGTCAGCTGCGGCAAAACCTACGATCCCTGGGATCTCCGTTACAAGTGCGACTGCGGCGGCATCCTCGACGTCAAGCGCGACCTCTCCAAAATCGACGGCGAAGAACTCCGCAAGCTCTGGGATTCCCGCTGGGGCCTCAAGCGCGGCGTCGAATCCTCCGGCGTCTGGCGCTACCGCGAGCTCATCCTGTCCGTCCCGGACGAGATGATCGTGACCCGCCAGGAAGGCAACACCCGCCTCTATCCCGCCGGGTCCGCCGGAAAATGGGCGGGTCTCTCCGACCTCTGGTTCAAGCACGAGGGCGAAAATCCGACCGGCAGCTTCAAGGACCGCGGCATGACCTGCGGCGCCAGCGCGGCACGCAGGCTCGGCGCGAAAAGCGTCGCCTGCGCCAGCACCGGCAACACCAGCGCGAGCATGGCGTCCTACGCCGCCGTCGCCGGCATGCGCGCCGTGATCTTCATCCCGGAAGGCAAGATCGCCTACGGCAAGCTCGCCCAGGCGCTCGCCTACAACGGACGCACGCTCCAGATCCAGGGCAATTTCGACGACGCCATGGCGCTGGTCCAGGACGTCTGCCGCGAGCTCAACATCTACCTGCTGAACTCCATCAACCCGTACCGCATCGAAGGCCAGAAAGCCATCTGCATCGAAACGCTCCAGCAGCTCGACTGGCAGGTGCCCGACTGGTTCGTCATCCCCGGCGGCAACCTCGGCAACAACAGCGCGCTCGGCAAGGCGCTCATGGAGCTTCACGAACTCGGCATCATCTCCAAGGTCCCGCGCATCGCCGTCATCCAGGCGGAAGGCGCGAACCCGCTCTACACCATGTGGAAGAACCACACCGAGTTCAAGCCCGTGAAGAACCCGGAGACGATCGCCACAGCCATCAAGATCGGCAACCCCGTCTCCTGGCCGAAGAGCATGCGCGCCGTCACCTGGAGCAACGGCGTGGTCGAACAGGTCACCGAGCAGGAGATCATGGACGCCAAGGCGAAGCTCGACGCCGCCGGGATCGGCGCGGAACCCGCCTCCTGCTGCTCGCTCGCCGGCGCAAAGAAGCTCCGCGACAGCGGCGTGATCGGACCCGATGAAAAGGTCGTCGGCATCCTCACCGGAAACATCCTGAAGGACCCGGACGCCGTCGTCGGCTATCACCAGGACACGCTCATGGACCACTACGGCATCCGCGGCACCTTCGCCAACAAACCCGTCGTGATCCCCGCCACGCTCGACGCCGTCCGCAAGGCGCTCGGCGACTGAGAAGAAAACAGATCCATACTCCACTGCGGCGAAGACTTCGTCTTCCTGTGCTTGAGCGCAGCCAGGCACAACTGCAGTGGAGACTCCGTCTCCCTCCCGTCAAACGGAGGGCTTCTTTTTTTCTTACAGCCCGGAACCGGGTTCCGATTCGGGCTCGGATTCCGTTCCCGGTTCGGGCTCCGATTCGGGCTCCGGGGGTTCGACGGGGCACGAAACGCTCTGCGTTTCCTGCGAGAACACTTTGGAGACATTCTCCTTGAAATCGTACCAGATGAACTGAGCCGCCACCTTGTAGCGTTTCACGCGCCAGGACAAGGTGTGCTCCTCGCCTCTGAGCATGATGGAGTCCAGGACGATAACGCCGGCCGCGGCCGCGATGACAAGGGAAAACAGGATAAGCATGACGGTCAGGAAAACGAAAAGACAGCTTTTTGCCTGACGTTTTTCCTGCGCCTGGAAATCTGTGTCGTCGTTCTGCATGGTTCGAGGCGGGGCAAGGCGGGTTTACGGGAAGAGTTTTTTCCCGCAGTGCGGACAGTATTGCGGCGGCTCGAACGCATCGTCCTTCGGAACGGCGTGCGGATGAGGTCCCTCCTGCGCGGATGATCTTCCGTCTTTTTCCTTTCCCGGTTCCGTATGGTCGGACGTGCGTTTCTCCAGGGTCTCCATAAAACCGGCGCTGAGGATGCTGGTCGGGACGGCGACCATGCCGATGCCGAGGATGGCGATGATCGCGCCGAGGACGCGTCCGAGCGGCGTGATCGGGTAGATGTCGCCGTAGCCGACGGAGGTCAGCGTGGCGACCGCCCACCAGAGCCCGGAAAACGCGTTGGCGAACTGGTCGGGCTGGGCATCGTGTTCGGCGTAGTAGATCAGCAGCGAGGCGAGGATGAGGATCATGGAGACGAAGAAGACGGAGGCGATCATCTGCTGGGACTTGCTGCGGAAGACTTCGCCGATGGCGGCGAGCGCGTCTGAGTAGCGGTTGAGCTTGAAGATGCGGAGCAGCCGGACCAGGCGGAACACCCGGACGCCGACGAGGTTGTAGGTGTGGAGGATGGGCAGGATGAACGGCAGGATCGAAATGAGGTCGATGATCGCCATGGGCGAGGTGATGTAGCGGATGCGTGCGCGGACGGGGTCGAGCTCGGGGTACAGCAGGTTCGCCGTCCAGATGCGCAGTGCGTACTCCGCCGTGAAGATGATGATGGAGACGAACTCGATGCGGATCAGGATGCGGAAGAGCCAGTCCGGGATCGTGAAGGTGCAGATGAAGACCGAGAGGACGCTGAAGACGATCAGCGTCAGGATCATGCCGTCGAAAACACTGCTGGCGATGCGCCAGCGGCCGGATGTGGCGGCGGACGGCTGGATCACCTTGAAAACGCTTTGTTTGATGTGCTGGTATGGATTCATGGCGGGAGGCTTCCTGGGAGGAGGGATGCCGGGCTGGCGCGCGGCGGGATGAAAAATCTTTCTTACCCCGTACAATAGCACAAAAAACCGGCTTTTCAAATGCCGGACGCGCGGAAAGCAGGAGCAAATGCCGAAAAAAAGGAAAAAGCGGGAAAAAAGACGCATAAGAATTGATTTTCACAAAATGCGCTGTATATTTAATTGAGAAAATATGCAAAAACACCGAAAGGACTTACTGCCATGAAAAAACATTTGCTCGTGCTCGGATGCGCCGCCCTCGCCGCCATCGGAGCCGCCTGCTCCTCCGATCCCGCCCTGAAAACCGCCGTCATCTCCCCGATGGAGGAACCCTCCGAACAGATCCAGCAGAGATTCGCCAACGAGATCCGGACGCTGAACGCGCTGGAAATGAAGCAGGAAGTCCTGAAAAACTGCAACGGCGAACTGCGTTACTGCCAGGGCGTGTACAACGCGGACGAGCCCGGCGATTTCTCGATCCTCGTCTTCCTGCACGGTTTCGGCGAACGCGGCGAGGAAAACCTCGCGCAGCTCCGTCTCGCCGTGCCCGAGATCGTGAAGCAGATGCGTGATGGCAAGCACAAAGTCATCGTGCTCGCGCCGGAATGCCCGAGCGACCAGGTCTGGGCCCCGCTGCACCGCGGCGGCGCCATGGGCGACCTCATGGAGGAACCCTACCAGGCGCTCGGCATGATCCCCGTACTGATCGAAAAGAAGATCGAAGAGTTTGACGCCGACAAGGACCGCGTTTATGTGACCGGCCTCTCCATGGGCGGCTACGGCTGCTGGGACCTCCTGGCGCGCTACGGCACCGACATCTTCGCCGCCGGCATCCCGTGCTGCGGCGGCAGCGACCCGAACCGCGCCGAAAAGATGAAAGACCTGCCCGTCCTGATCTTCCACGGCAGCGACGACACGACCGTCCCGCCCCAGCTCGCCCGCTGGATGTTCATCACCATGAGGGCGGCAGGCAACACGAACGTCTATCTGCGCGAGTTCTTCGGCGTCGGCCACAACTGCTGGGACAGAGCGTATTCCAACCCGAATACATGGAAATGGCTTTTCTCCCAGGTCCGCGGCAAGCAGTCCGACATCAAGCTCGGCATCCAGCCCGTCGGCCCCGTCACCGCCGACCAGTATGAAAAAGGCTTCGGCTTCAACGGCGGTCCCCGTCCGAAAGGATCCAAGCCCGGCGACGGCTTCATCTCCGCGTTCCCGAACGCCGAGGAGCAGGCGAAACAGCGCGAGTGGCAGGCGCTCGAATCCGTCGAGCCCGCTGAAGGCGAAGAGAAAACCGACGCGGAATAACAACCAATCCGGCATTCCGGGGAGACTCCGATTCCATGAATCTCCCCGGTCGCTTCAGCAAGTTTTCAGAGCGGAAGCCGCAGCCAGCTCCCGCTCTTTTCATTGTCATTCGCCAGCGATTTGCCTGAAAATTGCTCCATCCCCGGAAAAAAAAGAGAAACGGCGCTAAGAAAACGGGTGCCTCGCACGTCTAATGCCTATAATCCAGTTTTCAGAACCGACCAGCAACCTTGATTTGACCGAATATGAGAATCCGAAAAAAAGACGATGACGACGTCACGCTCGAAATGTCGCCCCTCATCGACTGCGTCTTCCTTCTCCTCATCTTCTTCCTCATCACCACCATGATGAAGAAGCTCGAAAAACAGATCCCCATCGAGGTCCCGGACCCCGACGTGACCATCTCCGAACGCATGGACGCGCGCCGCGTGATCCTCGCGATCGGCAAGGACGGCCGCTACTACTCGGCGGAACGCCGCCTGCAGGATGGACGCCCGGATTTCCGGGTCATCGGCGACGTGGACAAGTTCGTGGAGAACCTGGGCCGCATGACGCAGGGCGCGGGCGAGGAGATCAACGTGCGCCTGTACGCCGACCCCGACGTCGAGTTCCAGACCGTGATCGACATGCTCGACAAGCTCCAGATCAACCATCTGAACAAGGTCGACGTCCGCATGCGCGACTACCGCGAATCCCGGTTCTACATCCCCGGTTCATCGGATTAAAAGCGAGGCACTGACATGAAAAGCAAACGAACAATGCAGTCCGGCCGCACGACGGCCATCATCTGGGGCCTCACGCTCCTCTGCTACCTCGGCGCGATCGTCGCAGCCTGGCAGCTCGATTTCATCCGCTACAGCCGGTATTCGCTCGAAGAGGCGATGAAGCAGAAACAGGAGAACGAGGCGAAGCGCGAAGCCCACAAGAACGACCCCGAGAAGATCAAGAAGGAAGCCCCGCCCGCCGAACTCAAGAAGATCCGCGACCGCGTCCAGAAACGCAAGGAAAAGGAGATCCGCAAGAAACTGGAGGAGGTCGAGGAGACCCTTGAGAAGATGGAGGAGCGCAAGGAGGAACTGAAGGAGATCTACTCCGAACTGCGCGACCCGATGGAGGAGGCGTACGAACGCCTGTTCGACCTCGCCGAAAACCTGTCCAACGAATTCGATTATGTCGTGCCGTTCACGGAGAACGCGCGCATCGCCG
Organism: Lentisphaeria bacterium; assembly: GCA_017455665.1. Classification (GTDB taxonomy): domain Bacteria; phylum Verrucomicrobiota; class Lentisphaeria; order Victivallales; family UBA1829; genus UBA1732. The sequence continues at coordinate 50,956 of JAFSZN010000004.1, read as the reverse complement.
GCGACATCCGCCAGCAGCTGAAACAGCATCCGGGCGACGACCTGATCCCCGTCTTCCGCGGCCAGCTGGAGACCATGAAGGCGAACAGCGAAAAGTTCCGCGCGAACCCGTCCAGCTACCTCGACTACGGCGTCGACTCCGCCACCGCCGAATGGCAGTCGCTCGAACTCGAACGCATGATCGACTCCATCCTCAGCGGCGACATGTCCGGCGTATACGACATCGGCATCATGAACACCCCGCCCGAAATGCCGCCCGTCGACGCCACGCTCCAGCAGCTGAAGGACTTCATGGCGGCGAAGGAGGAACAGCTCGATACGAAGTACGCCGAGCTGAACGCCTACCAGAACGCCATCCGGTCGATGGACTCCATCAACAAAAACATGGACCAGACCTCCATGGAGCATTTCTCGCGCGACCTGGCGCAGAACGACGGCGCAGCCGAGGATCCGCAGAAGATCCTCGACGCCGCCGAAGAGGTGCTGCGCCTCACGCAGGAAGCCTACGAGCAGGCGAAGAAGACCGCCGAGGAAAGCCGCGAACGCATCAAGAAGGCGGAAGAGGAACGCAAGAACCGTCCGCGCCGTCAGCGCACCCTCCCCAGACCCGGCATCATCGGGCCGGCGGTCGTCTATGACGATGATGTTTACGATTACGATTTCGAATACGACGTGCCGTCCTTCGAGATTTATCTGGTGAACGAGGTCGACGAGAACGCGAAGCACACGATGGAGCAGGCGCAGCGCGCCTACGAGGCGATCAGGAAAGCCGTCGAGGCAAACGACACCGACACCGCGCGGCAGGACCTCTCGTTCCTGCAGACCGCGTCCCGCGACATGCAGGGATTCGACCGTCAGCTCAAGGACACGAACACGACCGTCCAGCGCAAGCTTCCGGACCTCGCGAACACCGCCTACCTGGCCGCGCTGAACCACCGCAACGAGATCAGCTCGAAGCTGTCCGAGTGGATTTATAACATCGATCCGGAATTCGCCGACATCCAGGAGGCCGCCAAGGCGATGGACGCCGACGCCGAAAGCTTCCTCGACAAGGCGATGGAAGGCCGTTACCGCGACGAATTCACCACGGTCGAGGCCGAACAGTACCTCCGCAAGCTCCTCGAAGCGCTCAGGAACGATCCGCAGAGCGAATCGCAGAACGCGAGCCAGCAGGGCGGGCAGCAGGGACAGAACGGCGAACAGGGCGACGGACAGGGACAGGGCGGTTCGCAGGGCGGCGGACAGTACATGACCAAGGAACAGCTCCTCCGCGCGCTCGAACAGATGACCGCGCTCCAGGACGCCGCCGATTCGCTTTCGTCCCGCGCGAACAGCCTCGCGCGCATGGCGGGCATCAACCTCCCGCTCTCCGCCGAACGCCTCTTCTCCGCCATCCAGCAGCGCGCCATGCGCAACCAGCAGGCCGGCATGCAGGGCGGCCGCCAGGGCCAGGGACAGGGCAGTCTCGCCGACATGATGCGCCAGCTCGGCCGGATGGGCCGCGAGGGCGTGGAGCGCGCCGGACAGCAGGGCCAGGGACAAAGCCAGGGACAAGGCCAGAGCCAGGGTCAGGGCAACGGAAACGGTTCCAGCTTCGGCAACAACCGCGGCGCCTACGGCGGAGGCGGCATCGCGTTCCGCGGCGACTTCGACTTCGAGTTCGGCGGCTACTATTACAGCCCCGTCGGCAACTCCGACAGCAAGCGCATCGCCTCCGAGCCCGCCGACTACGCCATCATCGCGGAATCCGTCCCCGGACGACGCGTCAGCAAAAACGCCGCCCGCCACGGATTCGTCTTCATCGACTCCTGGTACGTGATCGGCCCGTGGGAAGGCAAATACGACGGCAGCAGGTTCACGCACATCGCGGACCGCGTGAAACGGGAGCCCGAGACCAGGATCGACCTCGACGCCGAGTATGACGGCAAGATCGACCCGGTCACGCAGAAGCCCATTCGCCTCCGCTGGCGCTACGTTCAGACCGACACGACCTGCATCCGCACGCCGGACAAGATGGACAACGCGATCTACTACGCCTATACCGACGTTCATTTCGAGGAGGATACCGACGTCCTCGCCATGATCGGATCCGACGACGCCAGCGTCCTCTGGATCAACGGCGAGCAGGTCTGGTTCGACGACGAGCTGAGCACCTGGGGCCTCCACGAAAACATCGTCCACATCCACTTCCGCAAGGGCTGGAACACCATCCTCTTCTGCGTGGAAAACGGGCCCGACGAATGCCAGTTCTCGTTCGTCATGGTCCGCGAGGAGACCCCCGCCGCCGCGGCCGCCGCGAAACGCGCCGCCGAACAGCGCCGCAACGCCCCTCAGACGCAGACCGCCCGCCCTGACGCCGCTCCCTCGACGCCCTCCGCGCGCCGCAGACTCCCCTGATGTTTATCACGAAATATGAATAACATAAAAAACTACGAAAGGTTCTCCATGAAACTTCCCATCCGTGCTTCGATCCTCTCCGCCGCGGCGCTCTTCTGCCTCCCCGGATTCCTTGCCGCCCAGAACGCCGCCGAAACCGTTGCGGAAACCGCCTCCGAGCCCGCCGATGAAATGACGATCGACTGGATCCAGGAGATCATCAACGGCGGCATGACCTCCGCCGTGCTCCTGCTCCTCAGCGCCGCCGCCATCGGATTCCTCGTTGAACGCCTCATCCGCATGCGCAAAAAACACCTCGCGCCCGCCTACTATGCCGATTTCTTCGCCGACGCCATCGCGAAGGATGACGCCGACGCGATCCGCAAGGAAGCCGAGGCGAAGCCCAGCATCCTCGCCGACGCCGGCGCGTACATCGTGGATCATCCCGGCATGGACGAAGCCCGTCTCCAGACCGCCGTGGCGGACGCCGCCGCCCGCGCGATCGAACGCCACAGACAGCGCAGTTATCCGCTGGCGATCATCGCCACCATGGCGCCGATGCTCGGTCTGCTCGGCACCGTGATCGGCATGATCGAGGCGTTCTCCAAGGTCGCCATCCTCGGCGACACCGGCGACGCCGCGCTCCTCGCCGACTCCATCAGCAAGGCGCTCATCACAACCGACATGGGCCTCGTGCTCGCCATCCCCGCCCTCGGCGCGTACCACTACCTGAAGCAGAAACTCTCCATCGCCGAACTCGCCATCGAGGAAAACCTCGAGGCCATGTTCGCCGCGCTGGACGCGCAGAAGAAGTAACGCAGAACCACGGGACCGCCGCACATGCGCATCAGACGTTCATCGGAGGATAAGCTCGAGATCGGCATGTCTTCGCTGATCGACTGCGTCTTCCTCCTCCTCATCTTTTTCCTGATCACCACGGTCGCCAAGAAGGAAAACCGCGACATCGACATCGACCTGCCCGTCTCCACGTCCTCGCTCGACGTCCCGCCGGACAACGACACCATGGTCATCGGCGTCAACAAGGAGAAAATGGTGTTCTACAACGGCAGGCCGGTCACGATCTCCGAGCTCCACCAGATCCTGCTGGAGCTCTCCGAGGAGAACCAGGACCGCCGCATCCGCGTGGACTGCGACAAGGCGGTCGCGTTCAGCCGCGTCGTCGAAATCCTCGACCTCTGCTCCTTCCGCGGCCTCCACAACGTCGCCGTCCGTACCTACGACGAACAGTACAACACCCGGTAACCCCGGATTCAAGCAAAACGCGTTTCAAAACGCCCGGCAGGGGGACTCTCGCGCGGCGGAGCGCTATTCAAAAAACAGCTCATCCGGGTCCTCGGGAACACGCTCCTGTTTCGCCGGAGTCTTTTTTCTGTTCCGATAGGGCGTAGCTTCGAATGCCGTTTCGTCGATATCCGCCGCGCCGTCCGGCAGCTCGACCTCTCCCAGGGTCCAGCAGCTGCGAAACGCCTTCGGACCGATCTTCGTGACGCTGTCCGGGATGGTGATGCGTTTCAGCTCTTCGCACTGGGCGAACGCCTCCTCGCCGATCTCCTTCAGGCTGTCCGGGAGCGTAACGCGTTCCATTTTGGAGCAGGCAAAAAACGCCCTGTCTTCGATCTTCGTCACGCCGTCCGGAATGACGATCTCCTTCAGGGACATACACTGCCGGAACGCCTCTTTGGGGATCGTCTTCATACCGGGCGGAAGCCGGACCGACTCCACGTAGCTGCAGAAAAACGCGTTTTCGCTGAGCTTCGTCACGCCCGGCGGGATCACGATTTCCGGCATGACCGCGCCCCATTCGAACACGCTCGCGCCGATTTCCTTCAGCGATTGCGGCAGTTCGATCTGTTTCAGTGCGGTGCACTCCCCGAACGCGTACACATCGATCTTCGTCAGCGTGTCCGGCAGTCCGACGTGTATCAGTCCGGCACACCCCCTGAAACACCCCGCGGGGACCGTTTCCACCCCCTCCGGCAGACGGATGTCCGTCAGGCTCGCGCAATGCTCGAACGCCTTTGGCGCGATCTCCCGCACGCGCGGCGGGACGACAAACGGCGCGGCGGGTTCCGAGGCGCAGACCAACAGCGTTTTGCCGTCTTTGGAATAGAAAACGCCGTCCTCGACCGTGTACAGCGGGTGGTCGTCCGGGACCGAGAGGCGGCAGCCGCTCCCGGAGAACGCGCCGCCTTCGATGCGATTCACGTTCTTCCCGATGGTCACGGGCGGCAGGCTGCGGCAGTCCCGGAACGCGTGATATTCGATCTTCGTCAAGCTGTCCGGGAGATTGACCTCCTTCAGCGCCGTGCAGCCGGAAAAGACATCGTATTCGATATACTGGATCCCCTCCGGGACCACGACCTTTTTCAGCGAGGTGCAGCCCTTAAAGAGACCATGATGCAGCCCCATGCTCGCGTAAGTCTCCCATATCACCTCCGGCATCCCCTGGAACGACGGAGGCTCCCTGAAGACGCTGACCGGTTCGGACCGCCCCAGCGAGGCGGGCAGCCGGACCTCCTCCAGGCCGGTGCAGTCCTGGAATGCTTCGAACTCGATCCAGAGCACACTGTCGGGGATCTCCAGCTCGCGCAGGGAGGTGCACCCCAAAAACGCGTGGTCGCCGATCTTCTCCAGGCTGTCCGGGAGCCGGACGCTTTTCAGCCCGGCGCAATGCTCGAACGCGCAGTCTTCCAAGGACTTTACTTGATCGGGGATCCGGATGCTCTTCAGGTTGGCGCAATCACGGAACAAGCCGAACCTGATGGTCTCCAGGCTGTCCGGGAGGCCGACCGAACGCAACGAGGTACACTTCTCGAACGCGCAGTAGTCGATCGTCTTCACGCCGTCCGGGAGGTCGACCGACCGCAACGAGGAACACTTCTCGAATGCGTTGTCGCCGATCTTCTTCACGCTGTCCGGGATCCGGACGGACACCAGGGAGGCGCATCCCGAAAAGACGCTTGCAGGGATCTCCGTGAGACCGTCCGACAGGGTGACGGACTCCAGTCTCTCGCAGTCCTGAAACGCCCGTGACGCGATCTTCGTGACGCTGTCCGGGATCCGGACGCTGACAACGACCTTGTGGCCCCGGAACGCATTCTCGGCGATCTCCGTCGCGCCGTCCGGGATGATGTAATGCCGGTACGGCAGGTACGGCTTGATCCACTTATGCGTCTTCGTCCACTTCAGCCCGTCGATGTATTTCCCCAGCGGCGAATACGTTTCGATCACGGACGCGTCGACGACCGTCGTCCCCGCCGGGACGGCGTAGTAGTACATGTGCTGCGTGAACGCCCAAAACAGCACGTACAGCACCAGCATCGGCAGAAGGATCGCGGCGACCGGCCTCAACCGGTCGATGATCGACACGCGCGGCATATTATTTTCATCTTTCATCGTGGCGTCCTTCTTTTTTTCCGTTGTGCGGCCCGCGATACCTGCTTGTTTCTTCCCGCCGCCGGACGCAGCGGCCATCTCTCGCGGGGCTTCGGGTTGTCCAGCAAAAAGACAATACATCCTTTTCCCCGGATTGTCAAGTGTTTTTCTAAAAAAAGGAAGTGTTTTTCCGCGCGTCAATGCCCGGCGGAATCCCTGCCGCCGACGCGAAAGAACGGCACGTATCGCCAAAGTGTGATGCGTGCCGCGACTGTTTTTATGACCGGGAAGGAATCGGGGAAACGTCATTCCCCGTCGGGCGACGCTTCCTTCCGTTCCGATCCAGCCTGTTCCGGCTTGTCCCAGCCGTGTTCCTTCACGACGCTCCGCGCGTATCCGTCACCGTTCTCCGCGAGCTGGCGGAGCGCGTCCTTCGCCGCCTCGCTGTCCTGTTCGGCGGCAAGTTCGACAAGTTCGAAATGCCCCTCGTCATCGCCCGCCTCGGCGGCTTTCCGGAACCATTTGACGACCTCGGCGGGGTATTGGTCCACAGGCTCGGACTCGTCAAACCGGATATGATTCTCCCTGCAGTGCCGGATGTAGTTGTTCCGGTTCCGGTACATGTAGGCGATCTTGCACTGCAGCCCGGTGTAGTCTCTTTTGTTCTCCAGTTCGGGCAGTTCATGCTTCATGCCGCTCTCCGCCGCTTTGATGTACCAGTCGAGGACCGTTTTCCAGTCCCGGTCCTCCCGGTAAGGTTCCAGCCAGTCGTCCCGGATGCTGAGGCCCATGCCGAACTGCGCTTCGGCGTTGCCCTGCTCCGCGGCCTTGCGGAACCATTCGACAGCGGCTTTCAAATCCTTGTCCACGCCGCGTCCGGTCGCGTAGAGCCAGCCGAGCATCCCCTGCGCCATGGGATCCCCCTGGTCCGCCGCCTTCCGGTACCATTTGGCGGCCTCGGCGAAATCATTGACCCCCGCAATCCACCAGTTGCCATTTTCGAAATAAGCGTACGACTCCGCCAGTTCGAGCTGCGCGGCGGGATGCCCGTTCTCCGCCGCCTTGAGCAGCCATTTCCGGATCGCGTCCGAACGCGAATGGCCGGAGATAGTTCCGATCTCGTCGTGATCGGCAATATAATGGGCAAGTTTGTACTGCGTTTCGGCGTCGCCATTTTCCGCCGGTTCCAGCAGGGGGATGACGTCCTTCAGCTGTTCGAGATACGCTTTCGAGCTGGAATCGCCCTGCGCCGCGGCCAGAGTGTACCATTTGACTGCCTCCGGCAGATCGATGGGGGTGTTGTATCCGTGCTGACAGACAAGCCCCAACGACCTCTGCGCTTCGACATAGCCTTTTTCCGCGGACTTGCGGAGCAGTTCCGCCGCCTTGGCCCTGTCGACCGTCACGCCGCCCCAGCCAAGATTATAAAAATCGCGGAGTTCGTACATCGCTTCCGCGCTGCCGGCATCCGCCGCCTTCCGGTAGATTTCGAACGCTTTCGCCTCATCCTTTTTCACGCCTTTGCCCGTCGAGTAGCACTTCGCGAGCGCCAGCTGCGCTCCGACATGCCCCTGTTCGGCGGCCTTCTCAAGCCACTTGGCGCCCTCCGCCTTCGCCGCGGCGCGGGGCAGGATCTCCTGAATATGCTCGAGGTACTCCATGCCGAGCGCGTACCGAGCTTCGGCATTGCCCATTTCGGCGGCCCGCTGGAACAGGTCCCATCCGACAAGAGGATCCTTTTCTTCTTTCAGATAGCGGACGCCGAGCTCGTAGATCGACTTCGCGTCGTTCGGATCCGCCTCCTTCGCGATCAGCGCGTCGATCTGCGCCTTGAGCATTGCTTCGACCCTCTTAAGCTCGTCTCTCCTTTGTTTTTCGAGGTCGTCCTTCTCATCCGCGCGGACGACGAACGCCGTCCCGATCAGAAGAAGAGTGAAACATCCGGCGAAAACGGAAAAAAAGCGAAGACGGTTTTTCATGGTTCGGGTCCTTTCTTGTGTTGCAAAAAAAAAGAAAAGTTTCGTCAAATTACAATATACAATAACACCTGTCCGCGAAAAATACAAGTGAAAAAGAAAAAAAGTACAAAACAGGACCTGCAGGACCTGTATTTGTGAAATCCGGGACGTCCTCAGAACTGGAATTCGCCCTGGACGGCGTCGGGCGGGTTCAAGATGGAGCGGACCGGCTCGAAGGTCTTGCGGTGGAGCGGGCACGGGCCGTATTTGCGGATGAGGTCCGTGTGGAGTCTGGTGCAGTAGCCCTTGTGGACTTCGAACTGATACTGCGGATACTGTTTCGCCGCCTCCATCATGAAGAGGTCGCGGGAGGTCTTGGCGAGGATGCTCGCGGCGGCGATGCTGGCGGACTTCGCGTCGCCCTTCACGATGTTCTCCGAGGGGACGGGCAGCCCCTGCACCGGATTGCCGTCGACGAGCACGAAATCGGCGGGACGCGGCAGGCCCAGGACGGCGCGTCGCATGGCGAGCCAGGTGGCGCGGAGGATGTCCGTGCGGTCGATCTCGTCCTGGTCGACCATGGCGACGGACGTAAGCGCGGAGGGTTCGGCGAGGATCGCCTCGCGCAGCTCCATGCGCTGTTTGTGCGTGAGCTGCTTGGAGTCGTTGACTCCGGCGGGGATGCGGCTCCGGTCCGTGAAGATGACCGCGGCGGCGCAGACCGGTCCGGCGCAGCAGCCGCGTCCGGCCTCGTCGACCCCGGCGATAAAAGAAAACTCCCCGTCCCACTTGAGTTCGTGGACGAGGAGTTCGGAATTACCGGGAAGATAATCCATGCGGAAAGCAGGATTATTTCGCGGCTTCGGCGGACGCCGCGGGTCCGAAGTACTTTTTCTCTTTGACGCGGGCGGCTTTGCCGATCTTGTCGCGCAGGTAGTAGAGTTTCGCGCGGCGGACATGGCCGTGACGCTCCACGGTGATCGCGTCGATGCGCGGGCTGTGGATCGGGAACACGCGTTCGACGCCGTAGCCGTTCTGGAAGCGGCGGACGGTGAACGTTTCGCGGATGCCGGAATTCTTGCGCGCGATGACGACGCCGGTGAAATTCTGGATGCGTTCGGTGGTGCCTTCAATGATCTTGGTGGAAACCTTGACGGTGTCCCCGATATTGAAGTCAGGCACAGAAGCCTTGCACTGCGCCTTTTCGATCTTGTCAATGATGTTCATGGTGTTACCTCCATTATGTTAATTTTTGTCGTTGATCAGGTCCGGACGGACAAGGAGCGTCGTGTTCATGGATTCGGCGCGGCGCCATTGTCCGATTCTGGCATGATCCCCGGACAGGAGCACGTCCGGGACCTTCATGCCGTGAAATTCGACGGGCTGGGTGTACTGCGGATACTCGAGGAGGCCGTTCTCGAACGACTCCTGCACGGCGGATTCGTCGTCGCCGAGCACGCCCGGCAGCAGCCGGACGATCGCGTCGACCATGACCATCGCCGCCAGGTTGCCGTTCGTGAGGATGTAGTCCCCGATGGACAGCTCCATGTCGACCAGCAGGTCGCGGACGCGCTGATCGACGCCTTCGTAGTGTCCGCAGATGAAGATCAAGTGCTGTTCGCCGGAAAGCGCGTGGGCTGTCTTCTGCGTGAAGCGCCCGCCCGCGGGTCCGGTCAGGATGACCTTCGTCCCGTCCTGTTTCAAAGAACTCACCGCTTCGAAAAGCGGCTCAACTTTCATCAGCATCCCGGGTCCGCCGCCGAACGGTTTGTCGTCGACGGTCTTTCTCCGGTCGTGCGTAAAATCGCGCAGGTCGACCGCACGGATTTCGACCTTGTTTTCCCGCATCGCCCTGCCGGTGATGCTGCTCGCCAGCGGGCCGAAGAATATCTCGGGAAACAGTGTGATGATGTCGATTCGCAGCGCCACGTCAGGCTCCTGCCGCCTCGACCTCATCGTCCAGGACCTCGACGCTCACGCGGCCTTTCGTGCGCCCGGCGGCGCCGGAGACGAGAGCGCGAAGCGCCATGATCGTTTTACCGCTTTTGCCGATGATCTTGCCCCGGTCGCCCGGGCGGCACGTGATCTGGATCACGCTTCCGTTCTCGGCGGAAGCCGTGCGGACCTTCACTTCGTCGGGGTAGTCCACGAGCTTCTTCGAGATGTACAGCACGAAATCTTCGAGGTTCTGCTGGGAAGACGGATCGGCGGTCGTTCTGGCTGCAGGCGCGGAGGGCTTGGCTTCCGCCTCTTCCTTCCCGCCGAACAGTTTGCCGAAAATATCAAATATAGACACGGCAGTTCTCCCGTGTTGCACGGGCGGAGGTCGGACTTACGCCTTCTCCTCGCCCTTCTTGAACGTCTTTTTCTTCGTGTAGGGATCGGGCTGGCCGTACTGCTTGGACTTGCCGGCTTTCGCGCGGTCGTAGATGTCCTTCACGGTCTCGCTCATGATCGCGCCGTTGCCGACCCAGTATTCGAGGCGGGCGACGTCGAGTTTCTCATCGCTGCGGCGGGGATCGTAGTAGCCAAGCTCTTCCAGCATGCGGCCGTCGCGCTGCGCACGGATGTCGCAGACGACGATACGGAAGCTGATCCAGTTCTTTCCGCCAGTTCGTTTCAGTCTGATCTTTACCATAACGGTTTTTCCTTTGTCTTTACCAGTGGGTTCGACTGCGTCGTTCGACGCTCACGCTTTGTTCGCTTACCGCACTGCGCGTGACTCAATGCGATATAAAAGTCAATTAATATACAGCCTCTTCCCGCGATTTTCAAATCAATTTCGCGATTTCTTTCAGCCTTTTTTGCGTTTTTTGCGCGTTCTTTCCGCGTTCCCGCGTCAGAACCACGCGGAGAGTAGCGCGCCAGCGGCGGCCGAGCCGAGCAGGAGCGCCGTGGTCGGCACCTTCGTCTTCAGCATCAGCGCGATCGTCGCGCCGCAGATCAGGACGCCCGCCGGGGAAACGCGGAACCCTTCGGGCAGGACGGGGCATTCGAGCCTGAAGAGCGCGCCGAACGCCTCCCACGGGATCGTCTGCGTGAAGACCGACATCCCGAGGAAGATGGTCACGGCGAACATGATGAGCGCCACCGCCGCCAGACGCGTCCCCTTCAGCATGCCTTTCACGAGGAACGTGTCCTTCCAGCGGTTGATGCCCGCCGCCGCGGAGCACCCGATCAGGACCGTCGGCACGATCAGCCCCAGCGAGGCCGCCAGCGCCCCGAAGAAGCCTTCGTTCACGTACCCGACGTAGGTCGCGGTGTTCAGGCCGACCGGGCCAGGCGTGACCTGCGCCACGGAGCACAGGTTGCCGAATTCGCTCATCGTGAGGACCTGTTCCCGGTCGACGTATTCCGCCGTGAGCAGCGGAATCAGCATGTAGCCGCCGCCGAAGCACAGCACGGAGAACTTGCAGAACTGGAAGAAGAGAATGACGCAGTGGTTCAGCATTTGCCGTCCTCCTCATTCCTGCGGGATTCGGAAGCGGATTCGGCGGAGACATTTGAAGGCTCTCCTTTCGCCAGTTCCGCCCGCGCCAGGCGTCGCGTCTGCCACCATACATAGCACCAGCCGAACGGCACGGCGGCGAGGATCAGCAGCGCGGGACTCACCTTCATGATCGCGAGCACGAAGAAGACCAGCACCACGGCGGTTTCCAGCGGGCTCTTCACGGTCCGGCGGAACATCCGGCATCCGGTGACGAGGATCATGCCGGTCACGGCGGCGCGGATCCCGGCGAACACGCCGAGCAGATAACGGTTTTTCGGGTCGAGATGGGGGAAGAGCGAGGCGATGACAAGGATGACCGTGAAGGGCGGCGTGACGGCTCCCGCGGCGGCGGCGATCGCGCCGGGCACGCCCGCGACCTTCATGCCGATGTACACGGCTGAATTGATCGCGATGATGCCGGGGACCGTCTGCGTGAGCGCGGTCATGTCCAGCAGCTCCTCGCGCGTCAGGAGTTTGCGTTTGACGACAAATATCTCCTCGATGACGGGCAGCATGGCGAGGCCGCCGCCGACCACGAGCGCGGTGATGCGGAAAAAAGAGCAGTAGAGCAGCAGAAGGCGTCTGCCTCTGGACAACGTCTGAATCTCCATGCCGGATCCCCCCTGCCCCGCCTCAGAGCGTCACCCCGAACAGGCGCTCCGCGTTCTTGTAGAAGATCTGCTCGAACTGGGCTTCCGTGAGGTCCAGCGTGCGCGCCTCGGCGATGCCGTCGCGGTGGGACAGCGCGGGATAGTCCGTCGCCCAGAGAACGCGGTCGACGCCGTGCGCGAGGATCATGCGCGTGACCTCGTGCGGCGGCAGGCGGAAGAACGTGCTGGAAGTGTCGAACCAGACGTCGCGCCCGACAAGGTGCTTCCAGGATTCGTCCCAGACGCTGTAGCCGCCCATGTGCGCCGCGATGATGTTTTTGAGGTGCGGAAAATGGTCCAGCACGTTCGCGAGGCGTTTCGGGGAGGAATAGTCGCTGCGGACGTCGCCGACGTGGAACAGGATCGGCATGTCCGGCGGAATCAGCTCGTACAGGTGCATCATCCTCGGTTCGTCGATGTAGAGCTTCTGGAAATCGGGGTGGAATTTCAGGCCCGTCAGCCCGATCTCCTTCATGCGCGTGAGCTCGCCTTTGCAGTCCGCGTAGTCGGGATGAAGCGAACCGAGGCAGATGACCTTCGGGCCGAGCAGGGACGCGAGGTAATTATTAAGGTTCTGCACCTGGTCGGGACGCGTCGCGGACGCGAGGAACACCGCCTTGTCGATATGGGCGTCCTCGAGGGATTCGTGGAGGTCGGCGACCGTGCCTTTTCTGCGCCACGGTTCGTGATAGTACGACTCGAGGGACGCGACGACTTTCGGCGCGACGCTGTCGGGGAACACATGGCAATGGACGTCAAAGTATTTCACGGCACTCTCCAGGACAAGGCATCCGGATACAAAAATGGCATCCCCAACGGGATTCGAACCCGTGTTACCAGGATGAAAACCTGGTGTCCTAGGCCTCTAGACGATAGGGACGCACCTCGGAAAAAAAGTATGTATTTAAAATAGCATGCCGGACGTTTTTTTCAAGCGGGAATTGCGTTTTTTTCCGATTTTCCGTGTTTTTTCGGGAGAATCAGGCGTTTTCCGCATCGCGGCCGTGTTTCGCCTGAACACGCGCCCGAAGCGCCGCAAGGCGTTTCCGGCGGCGTTTTTCGACCTGGATCCGGTAGCCGATGACCATCTTCTTCACGGCATAGTACGTGATCGGGGTGAGAACGAGCGCCATGATCGCGCCGCCGACGAAGAAAGCGACCGTCAGGTCTCCGGCAAGGCTCTTCGTCGCGGAAACAAATTCGGAAAAGCTCGACGCGCTCACGATATCCTTGAGCTTGAGCTTGATGTCCGCGTAGGAGAGGTCCAGTCCGATCAGCTTCGCCCCGGCGTAGCACTGCACGGGATAGATGAAAAACACCGTGATCTGGTTCGTGATGAACGTGCCGAGGACGGCGCCGATCTTGCTGCCTTTCAGCAGGAACGCCGCCGGGATGGAGCAGATGAGCTGGCCGCCGATGGGGATGAGGCATCCGAAGAACATGCCGATGCTCCAGCCGCGCGCGATGTACTCGGGCGAAGCTTTCTCGCGGACGATCTTCAGATAGAACTTCCGCCATTTCTTCTTGAACCAATGACCGACACTCATCCCGAAACCTTCCCCGTTTTCAGATATTGATGTAGAATTTCCGCATTTCGGGGGCGCGCTGGGCGATGTTGACGAGGTGGTCGCCGATCCGTTCAAGCTCCCAGAGCATTTCGATGAAGATCACGTTGGCGTCGACGGCGCATTCGCCTTTGTTGCGGCGCTCCACGTGGACCTGTTCGTACTGCTTGGCGAGCTCGTTGATCTCGCGTTCGTTTGCCTCGGCGTCGCTGGCGACGTGCGCGGCCTCCTGCTGTTCGCGTGCCTGCTCCGCCATCAACGCCTTGATGTTCTTCTCGTACTTGTGCGCGAGTTTGTTCAGCTTGCGTTCGCCCTCGATCGCCGACCGGATGCCGGCTTCGTTTTCTTCGTGCTTGTGCGAGAGCGCGAGCTTGACGTTCTCCGCCTGCGAGGACAGGAGATCCCAGAGGGAATTGAGGTTCTCCTGCGCGACGTCGGAGAGCTTGGTGTCGACCTTGGAGAGGCGTTTCGTGAGGCGCATGATGTTTGCCGTGTGGTCGGCGATGCGCTCCGCGTCGTTGGTGCAGTGCATGAGTAGCGGGATCAGGTTGGACTGCGGATTGGAAAGGTGCTGGCGCGTGATCTGCACAAGGTAGTTCGTAATGTCGGACTGCATCTTGTCGACCTGCTGTTCATCGGCCTCCAGCTGTTCGAACTCGGTCTCGTCGACGTGCGCGGCACGGAAATGGTGGTTGACCGCGCGGTCGATCATGCTCCAGGACAGCTCGACCATCTTGCGGATCTCAATGATGGACTGCTCGATGGCCATGGCGGGCGTGCGGAGCAGCAGGGGTTCCAGCGTGCGCGTGCTGACCGGCTTGGTCTTGTCGCCCGGGATGAGCGTTTCGCAGAGGTGAGCAAATGGCTTCAGCAGGGGCATGATGGCGAGAACCGTGAGGACGTTGAAGATCGTGTGCGCCATGGCGATGTGGCGTTCCAGGTTCTGCGGCACCGCGGCGAACGCGTCGCCCGGCGTGATGGCGTTCACGATGTACAGGAAGAACGGCGTTCTCGCCTCGCCGACGGGGATATACAGCAGCACGACCATCAGGACCGCGCCGAAGAAGTTGAACAGGAAGTGCGCGAGCGCGGCCTGCTTCGCCACACGGTTGGCAGTGAGTGAAACAAGCCACGCGTTAACCGTAGTGCCGATGTTCGTGCCGATCAGGAGCGGGACCGCGGTATAGAAGTTGACGAGCCCGGCCGCGGACAGCGCCAGAATGATGCCGATGACCGCCGAACTGGCATGAACGATAAAGACCGCGACCATGCCGATCCCGATCGCGCCGAGGATCGGCAGAAGCGGCATGAACCCGTCGGGCGTCTTCGGCGCGCAGTCGATCAGGGAGAAGAGGTGGAGGAAGGACGGGAACGTGCCGAGGATGCTCATCTGCGTGCTCATCATATTCATGCCGAAGAAAAGCATGCCGAACCCGAAGATGGCGTTGCCCCAACCACGTATATTACGTTTTTTGGAGAAGGTGAGAATCAACCCCAATGTAATGGCGGGCAATGAAATACCGCTGAGATTGAACGAAATCAGCTGCGCGGTTACTGTCGTGCCGATATTCGCGCCGAAGATGATGCCGATTGCCTGCACCAGGTTCAGCAGACCGGCGTTGATGAAGCCGAGCACCATGATGGTTGTAGCAGAGCTGGACTGGATGACCGCGGTGACAAACGCGCCGGCGATCACGCCCAGGACCGAGTTTTTCGAGAAGAACTGGAGTACGTGCTGCATCTTCTCGCCCGCGATGTTCTGGAGGCCGCGGCTCAGTCGCAACACACCGAAGATCAGGAACGCGATGCCGCCGACCATGCTCATGCAGACGGAGAACATGTCGATGCCGAGCATGCGGGCGTCGAGCGCGCGGATGTAGATGCCGTGCTCGGAATCCGCTACTTCGATGGAGAAATGGTATTCGCCGGTCTCCCCGCCAAGCCGGACGAACGTCTGCGCCAGGCCGTTTTTGTCGGTCCGGACTTCCGGCGTGAGGACTTTCGGCTGGGACTTGCTGCGCGGGGCGGATTTCACGCTGAAAAAGACCGGGGCGTTTTCGACGGGATTGCCGTCGGCGTCGACCACCTTGATCACGAGAGGTTCGCCCATGACCTCGTTCGTCATCCCCTGCCGTTCGGCGTTTTCGATCTTCGCACCGACGGTCATGCGGACGAGGACGGACTTGTCGGGATCGTTCAGAGGCGTGATCTTGACGTAGTTGTCGCCGACTTTGTGGCCGGCTTTGATCTTCGCGCGGACCACGCCGACGACGTCGGTCTCCTCCGAGATCTGCGTGATCTCCAGGTCGGACCCTTCGGCGGCTTCGAATCTCACCGGCTCCCCGGCAAGCAGGCGCTGTTTGGCGGAGCCGGAGGAATCGTCGTCCGTCATCCCGCGCACTTCCACGCGGACATCGCGCTCGAATTCCTCTCCGGGAATGGTGCACTGGTCGGTGCCGTAGACGACATCAAGACGGCCGATCTTGTGAGGGCCTTCGGATGAACTGTCGCATGCGGAAAAGACCGCGGCCAGAAGAAACGACAGCAGAAGAGAAACGATACCGGATGCAAATCTCATATAGGACCTTCAGCTGAATTGAAATTTCAAATAATATAACACTCGTTATCGCAAAAATCAAGTATCGCCTTGAAAATGGAAGGAAGAAGTATTATATTATTTTGATTGCGGTTCTTCCATCCCGCGCAGCGCACGATCCGTCCGGGACGGGAGAAACTCTTTTGTCCGCCAGTCAGGGACGCCGCACGACGCAAACCGCCTTTTTTCTGGCATCGTGCCGGCAAAACAATTGAATCGAAGGAAACGTCCGTGTTATGGAAACACTGAAACATTTGATAGCCAATTCCATTTATCCGCTGGCGGCGTTCGCCGTCTCCATGATCCTGACCCGCATCTGCATCACGGTGCTGCCGCACCTCGGATATATGGATATTCCGAAAGGCAGACACATCCACAAGAAGCCTGTTCCGCGCGCGGGCGGAGTCGGTTTTATCCTCGCGTTCTGGTTCTCCATCATGCTCTATGCCGCAAAACTCTGCGGCGGAGATTTCACGAAGCTTGCGGACCAGAACGTCGGACAGTTCCTGATCGCCCTGGGCGGCGCATCCGTCATCCTTTTCTTCACCGGACTGTACGACGACCGTTTCGACATGCCGAGCATAATCAAGCTCATGCTCCACATCGCGGCGGGCGTCACGCTGTATTTCCTGGGCGGCGGCATCCGGACGGTTTTCGACTATACGCTCCCATGGTACGTCGCGCTGATCGTGACGGTCTGCTGGACGATCGGCATCGTGAACGCGTTCAATCTGATCGACGGCCTGGACGGACTCGCCGCCGGCCTGGCGTCTATTTCCTCCATCTGCATCGCGACATGGATCCTGCTCAGCGGAGGCAATCTTCCGATGGTGATCCTGCTCTTCACGTTCTGCGGTGCCTGCCTCGGATTCCTGGTCTTCAACTTCTCTCCCGCGCGCATTTTCATGGGCGACACGGGCAGCATGTTCCTCGGGCTTTTCTTCGCCATGACGAGCATGGACCAGTGTTCGCGGCCCGCCGTCACTGTCGCCGCCCTGCTGGTCCCGCTGGTCGCCATCGGCGTGCCGATCTTCGACGTGATCCTCGCGATCTGGCGGCGCAGCGTCAGACGGTTCGGCGTCCACATGCTGAAGGAAAACCTCAACGACGCTGAAGCCGTGGCCGAGCTGGAACACGGCATCGACTCGACCGGACGGATCGAGCTGAAATCCGTACTCAAGAATGAAAGCGGCGTGATGGACGCGGACCAGGACCACCTGCACCACAGGCTTCTGCGTGAATCCCACAACAAGACCAGTCGCGCCGTCCTGCTGATGTACGCGATCTCCGTCGTCTTCTCGCTCGGAGCCATCGCGCTGACGTTCATCGGGCGCAGCATGCCCGCGCTCGCGTTCCTCCTGGTCATCATCGGCGTGTTTTTTACACTCCGCCTCGCGAACATCGAGCTTCTCGCATCCATGAGCGTGGTAACGCAGGGCGTCCGCTTCCCGCGCAAATCCTTTATCCTCACCGCCGCGCATCCGCTGATCGACTTCCTCATGGTGACGGTGTCGTTCTTCCTGATCTACGCGCTTCTGCAGAAACCTGTCCGGGCGACCTACAACCTTTATATGTTCCTCATCATGGTCGTGCCGTACTTCCTGGTCCTGATCTTCTCCGGCATCTACCGCACGTACTGGCTGCGCGCCGGCATCGACCGCTATTTCCGTCTGTTGAAACTCCTTTTCCTGGCCGCGTGCATCTCCTTCATCCTCCTGAACGTCTTCGCCATGAAAGACTGGGTCCTTGTCGGGCTCTCAAAACGCATGGTCGTGATCATTTTCCTGCTTCAGACGTCTTTCACGTTCGCCGCCATCATCACGGAGCGATTCCTGCTCCACTTCTTCGAATCCTTCGCCATCCGGTCCTACTACCTGAAGAATTCGCCGGAGGCAAGCCAGCACAACACCGTCATCTACGGCGGCGGACTGGGCTGCCGCATGTACATCAACAACCTGTACAGCAGCCGCCACCTCTCCTGCCCGTTCCACATCCTCGGCATCGTGGACGAGGATCCCTCGCTCCAGAAACTGAACGTCTACGGATTCCGCGTGCTCGGCACCAGCGACGACCTGGAAAAGCTGTACAAGAAAAAGCCCTTCGACACCATCGTCCTCACCACGGTCAACATTTCCAACGAATCCATCGACAAGGTCCGCACGTTCGCCCGCGAACACAACGTCCGCCTGACCATGTTCCTGTCGCAGGAATATCCCGCCGACCTGGACTTTTTCAACATGCTGCAGAGCAAGGCAATCAACCCCGTCGTTGAAGAGGAAGATCCGGACGAACAGGACGATCCCGGACTCGGATTATGACGTTTCACGAAATCGGAGAAAACCTGGAGCAGTATTTCATCGAGATCATCCAGGAGAAACGCCGCGGCTCCTTCGACCGCGTCACATACGGATTTCTGTTCATGGCGTCCCGGTTCTACCGCCGCGCCGTCCAGTTCCGCCTCTGGCTCTACGAAAACCGCGTGATCCGCAACCACTCCATCGGATGCCTGGTGGTCAGCATCGGCAACCTCACATGCGGCGGCACGGGCAAGACCCCGGTCGTCGAGATCTTCGCCAAGACGCTGAGCCGGAAGGGCCGCCGCGTCGCCGTCCTGAGCCGCGGATACCGCAGCCGCGACAACCGTTCGTTCCTGGAAAAGCTTCGCGGCAAATTCACCTCGCGTCGCATGGTCATCCCGCCGCGCGTCGTCTCCAACGGAAAAGACCTGCTCCTGAACTCGCTTTCCGCGGGCGACGAGCCGTACATGCTCGCGACGAACCTGAAAGACGTGGTCGTCCTGGTCGACAAGGACCGCGTGAAATCCGGCCTCTACGCCATCGAGGAGTATCACACCGACACGCTCATCCTCGACGACGGCTTCCAGTACCTCGGACTGCGCCCCCACCTGAACATCCTGCTCGTCGACTCCACCTGCCCGTTCGGCAACCACCACGTCCTCCCGCGCGGCCTGCTCCGCGAACCCATCAAGAACATCCGCCGCGCCGACTACATCTTCCTCACGAAATCCGACGCCTCGCCGCGCCTGCGCCACCTGAAGGACTTCATGCGCCGCCACAACCGCCGTGCCGAGATCATCGAGTGCTGCCACCGCCCGAAATACCTGGAGGACGTATTCGACCGCGGTGTCCGTTTCTCGCTTGACATGCTCAAAGGGCTGAAGATCGCCTCCCTCTCCGCCATTGCGAATCCCGCCAGCTTCAACGCCTTCCTGACCCAGCACGGCGGCGAGATCGTGCTCGAACGCCATTTCGCCGACCATCACCGCTACAGCCAGCAGGAAATGATCGACTTCGTGAACAGCGCCAAGGCCGCCGGCGCCGAGTACATCCTGACCACGGAGAAGGACGCCGTACGCATGCCGCGCCTCGACCGCCGCGACCTCCCGTTCCTCTTCCTCCGCATCGAGATCGACATCCTCAGCGGCCAGGAAAACTTCGACCAGTGCATCACGCGCATCTGCTTTCTGTGAGCGGGACGCGGACGCGGCGGAAAAGCTCCGGACAAGACAAAAAACGGTTTTTCCGGCGCTTTCTTTTACATTCTATAAAGAAATTGCTTGATTTTTTAGGAAAAAACTGTATATTAAATGGTTAATCTCCACAATCGACACAAAAAAACACGCTAGAAAAAAACGCAAAACAACTGCTAGAAAGGATTTCGCATGAAGAAATCTTCCGCGAAAAAGTACGTCTACCTGTTCGGAAAAGGCATGAGCGACGGCGACGCTTCCATGAATGAACTGCTCGGCGGCAAAGGCGCCAACCTCGCCGAAATGGCCAAACTCGGTCTCCCCGTTCCCGCCGGATTCACCATCACCACCGAATGCTGCGTCGATTATTTCGCGAACGGCCAGAAGAATCCCGCCGGCCTCGACGCCCAGGTCAAGACTGCTCTCGCACAGGTCGAAAAAGTCATGAAGATGAAGTACGGCGACAAGGACAACCCGCTGCTCGTCTCCTGCCGTTCCGGCGCTCGCAAGTCCATGCCCGGCATGATGGAGACCGTCCTGAACGTCGGCCTCGCCACCAGCACGATCCCCGGCCTCGTGAAGCGCACGGGCGGCAACGAACGCTTCGTCTACGACGCCTACCGCCGCCTCATCATGATGTACTCCGACGTCGTCATGGAAAAGGCCGAGGGCATTGAGCCCGCCGAGGGCTGCGCCATCCGCAAGCAGCTCGACGCCATGCTCGACGACCTGAAGAAGGCGAAAGGCTACAAGAGCGACACCGACCTCTCCGTCGCCGACCTGAAGAAACTCTGCAAGGACTTCAAAGTCCGCATCAAAAAAGTCCTCAAGCGCGAATTCCCCGACGATCCCATGCTTCAGCTCCAGGGCGCGATCGGCGCCGTCTTCAAGAGCTGGAACGGCAAGAAGGCCGTCTCCTACCGCCGCATCGAGGGCATTCCGGACGACTGGGGCACCGCCGTCAACGTCCAGAGCATGGTCTTCGGCAACATGGGCGACACCTCCGCCACCGGCGTCGCGTTCACCCGCGACCCCGCCACCGGCGACAACAAGTTCTACGGCGAATGGCTCATCAACGCCCAGGGCGAAGACGTCGTCGCCGGCACCCGCACCCCGTTCCCGCTGAACGACGAGACCAAGAACGAGCAGAACAAGCACCTGACCTCCATGCAGGAGATGCTCCCGAAGACCTACAAGGAGCTCGTCGGCATCCGCAACAAGCTCGAGCACCACTACCACGACATGCTCGACATCGAGTTCACCATCCAGGACAAGCAGCTCTTCATGCTCCAGTGCCGCGTCGGCAAGCGCACCGGCACCGCCGCCCTCAACATGGCGATGGACATGCTCAAGGAAAAGCTCATCGACGAGAAGACCGCCGTCATGCGCGTCGCTCCGTCCCAGCTCGACGAACTCCTCCACCCGATCCTCGACCAGAAGGCCGAAAAGGCCGCCAAGGTCATCGTGAAGGGCCTCCCCGCCGGTCCCGGCGGCGCGGTCGGACGCATCGTCTTCAATTCCGAAGACGCCATGGCGTGCCACAAGAAGAAACTCGCCTGCATCATGGTCCGTGAAGAGACCAATCCGGAAGACGTCGACGGCATGCGCGCCGCCACCGGCATCCTCACCGCCCGCGGCGGCATGACCAGCCACGCGGCGCTCGTCTGCCGCGGCTGGGGCAAGTGCTGCATCGTCGGCGCCGCCGACATCCAGGTCGACGAGGTCAAGAAGACCCTCAAGATCGGCAAGCAGACCTTCAAGGAAGGCGACATGCTCAGCCTGAACGGCACCCGCGGCTATGTGTACGCCGGCGCGCTGAAGACCGTCGACTCCAGCGAAAACGAACAGCTCAAGAAGTTCATGAAGCTCGTCGACAAGTTCAAAAAGCTCGGCGTCCGCGCCAATGCCGACACCGCCGAAGACGCCGCCAAGGCGCGCGCGTTCGGAGCCGAAGGTATCGGACTCTTCCGCACCGAGCACATGTTCTACGGCGGCAACGAGAAGCCGCTCTTCGCACTCCGCAAGATGATCCTCAGCAGCACGCCCGAAGAACGCGTCAAGGCGCTCAACGAGCTCTTCCCCTACGTCAAGAAGGACGTCCTCGCCACCATGAAGGCGATGGAAGGCCTCCCGGTGACCGTCCGCTTCCTCGATCCGCCGCTGCACGAGTTCGTGCCCCACACGAAGGAACAGCAGCTTGAGCTCGCCAAGTCCATCGGCATCTCCCACGCGGAATTCCTGAAGCGCGCCGACGCCCTGAAGGAAAGCAATCCGATGATGGGCCACCGCGGCGTCCGCCTCGGCGTCACCTATCCCGAGATCACCGCCATGCAGGCGCGCGCCATCTTCGAGGCCGCCTCCGAGATCATGCTCAAGGACAAGAAGCCCTGCCACGTCGAAATGATGATCCCCGTGACCTGCGATCCGAACGAGCTCAAGGACCAGAAGAAGGTCATCGAGCAGGTCGCCGCGGAAGTCGCGAAGAAGAACAAGATCAAGAAGTTCGACTACATGGTCGGCACCATGATCGAGATCCCGCGCGCCGCCATCCTCGCAGGCAAGATGGCCGAGGAAGCCGAATTCTTCTCCTTCGGCACCAACGACCTCACCCAGATGACGTTCGGATTCTCCCGCGACGACATCGGCAGCTTCATCGGCGAATACCTCGACAAGGACATCATCCCCGCCGATCCCTTCCAGACCATCGACCGCGACGGCGTCGGCTGGATGATCCGCCACGCTGTCGAGGCCGGACGCGCCACGCGCAAGAACCTGAAGGCGGGCATCTGCGGCGAACAGGGCGGCGAACCGAAGTCCGTGGAATTCTGCCACGAAGTCGGTCTCTCCTACGTCTCCTGCAGCGCCTACCGCGTGCCCATCGCACGCCTTGCCGCAGCGCAGGCCGCCATCAAGTCCGAGCTGGCCGCCAAGGCCGCGAAGAAGGCGAAACGGAAATAATCCGTTCCTTTCGGATCATACCGGGGCGCCTGACCAACAGCGGGCGCCCCGTTTTCATCTCAGCACCCTGCCCCGAATAACAATCCTTAAACAACCCCTTCCCATGCAGTTCTCCGGCCATCCCGTTACCTTCTTCTATCCCTGGCGTTTCGTCTCCCGCGAACTCTACCGGTCCGTCATGGCCGATTTCCGCGACCACGGCGCGGACCGCCTCGTGATCGTGCAGGAATGGATGGAGCGCATCCTCGAGGACCATGTTTTCTACCTCGACCTGCTGGAGATGGTCCGCGACGCGGGCATGAAGCTCTTCGAGGTGCACGCGCCGAACGGTCCGCACTGGGACCTCTCGTGCGTGTTCGAGGGGCGGCGCGGTCCGATGATCGAAGGGCACAAACGCGCGCTCTGCTACGCCTCGGAGACCGGATGCCGCACGTACACGATCCACATCGGCGCGGGACAGTACAACCGGTTCCGCATGCCGATCCCGAAACTCCGCGAGGCCGCGCTCCGCACGCTCGACGAACTCGTCCCGCACGCCGAAAAACTCGGCGTCGTGATCGCCGTGGAGAACAGTTTCGAGCCGCCGAACACGCCCGACGAGGTGCTGTTCCTGCTGGAGCATTTCAACTCGCCCGCGCTCGGCTGCTGCTACGACGCCGGACACGCGAACGTCATGGCGCCCGCGCCCGGCAAACGCCAGGAACTTTACTGCGCCGTCATGAAGGAGATCTGGGATGGACATGTGGTCGAATACCCGGACGCGCTCGGCAGGCTCGCGCCGCACGTCGTGACCGCGCATCTGCACGACAACGACGGCTACCGCGACGCCCACGCCCTGCCCGGGTCCGGCACGGTCGACTGGCGCGCCATCCTCGCGAAGCTTGCCGCCTGTCCGCGCCTCATATCCGTGCAATCGGAGGTGCATTGCGACCGCGCGGAAAACGAGGTCACGCCCGGCCGCATCTGCCGGAAATTCGCGGAGCTTTTCGCCTGAAAACAGGCACATTCCCATCCGCGCAAAAAGCCGCACAAATCAGAGCGGAAATGCGCCCGCCGCGCCGTTCATTTCCCGTTTTCAGTCCGTCACCATCCGTTTTTCTCCGATTTTTTCGCGTTTTTTCACGAAAACGGCTTGACTTTTCCTCAAATCGGGGAAACAGTATGTTGAAACAAATCTTTTATTGTCTCCGTTCAACAGAAAGGATCCCGCGAATGAAAAAAACGTACGTGCTCGATACGAACGTCATCCTCCACAGCGCGCAGTCGCTGAACTCATTTGAGGACAACGAAGTCGTCATCCCCATGACCGTGATCGAGGAGCTGGACAAGTTCAAACGCAATCAGGATGAACTCGGCCGCAACACCCGCCAGGCGATCCGCCAGATCGACGCGCTCCGCCAGAAAGGCTCCCTCGCGAAGGGAGTCCCGCTCGACAATTCTTCGGATCCCGACAAGTGCGGCAGCCTGCGCGTTATCGTCAGCGAAGGACGTCTCTCGGACAGCTCCGACATGCATGTGCCGGACAACCGCATCCTGAACGTGGCGAAGATGCTCATGGACCAGAAAAAGCGACCCGTGATCTTCATCACCAAGGACCTGAACCTGCGCCTGAAGGCCGACGCGCTGGGCATCCCCGTGGAGGATTTCGAGTGCGAGCAGGTCAACAGCGACGAACTCTACTCCGGCGTGCTCACGCTCCCGTGCGACGCCGACCTCATGACGCAGTTCCACCGCGACGGCTTCATCGAGATCCCGAAGGACCTCACGGTCTACCCGAACGAATTCGTGCTCTTCTCGGACACGGCGAACGAGCATCACACTACCGTCGGCTGGTGCCGCCACGGCCGCATCGAGGTCCTCCCGGACGGCGCGGGCGAACACGTTGGCGGCATCACGCCGCGCAGCCTCGAACAGCGCATGGCGCTGATCCTGCTCACCGATCCCGACATCCAGGTCGTTTCGCTGGTCGGCCAGGCGGGCAGCGGCAAGACCCTCCTCGCGCTCGCCGCCGCCGTCGAACAGGCGATCAACAACAACCTGTACGAACGCATCCTCGTGAGCCGTCCGATCGTGCCGATGGGCAAGGACATCGGCTACATGCCCGGCGGCAAGGACGAAAAGCTCGGCGTCTGGATGCAGCCCATCTACGACAACCTCGAATTCCTCCTGCAGAACGGCGGCAAGAAGGACCAGCAGACCGTGCGCCGCCGCCTCGACGACATGCGCCGCAACCACCAGCTCGAGCTCGAAGCCCTGACCTACATCCGCGGACGCAGCATCCCGAACCAGTTCATCATCGTGGACGAGGCGCAGAACCTCACGCCGCACGAGGTCAAGACCATCGTCAGCCGCGCCGGCATGGGCTCCAAGATGATCCTCACCGGCGACCCCGCCCAGATCGACAATCCCTACCTGGACGCCTCCAGCAACGGCCTCTCCTACCTCGTCGAGCATCTCAAATCCATCGACCTCCACGGGCACATCACGCTGAGGAAGAGCGAACGCAGTCCGCTCGCCGCGGCCGCCGCCGAACACCTTTAATCCTCACCTCCCCCGTGCCGGAGCGTCAGCCCGGCACTAATACAACACCGCTTGCGGTGAACGTTAATTAAGCCCTGCCTGTTCAAAGGCGGGGCTTTTTTGCACAAAAAGTATATTCTTTTTTCCGGAAAACGATTTGCTTTCTCGAAAAAACGTGTATATTAGACTATAAAAACAGTCTTTACCACCTTACAGCAACACAGAAAGGCAAGTTATGACCACCATGATGAAAACACTTTGCGCCAGTGCGATTTTTGCTACGGCCGCCGCGGCGTCCGCGGACTTCCACGAATGGGCGAAATCCCCGCCGATGGGCTGGAACAGCTGGGACTGCTTCGGCACGACCATCACCGACGAGATCGCCCGCGCCCAGGCCGACGCGCAGGAAAAATACCTGAAGGACGCCGGCTGGGAATACTTCGTGGTCGACATCCAGTGGTACGAGGGCGGTTCCCAGGGACACGGCTACAGACGCGACGCCGTCCTCTCCATGGACGAATTCGGACGCCTGCTCCCCGCCCCCAACAAGTTCCCGTCCTCCGTCGACGGCAAGGGCTTCAAGCCGCTCGCCGACTACGTCCACGCGAAGGGCCTCAAGTTCGGCATCCACCTCATGCGCGGCATTCCGAAGCAGGCGGTCCGGCAGAACACCCCGGTCAAGGGCACCAGCTACCGCGCCCAGGACATCGCGAACACCCGCAGCACCTGCGCGTGGAACCCGGACATGTACGGCGTCGACATGAACAAGCCCGGCGCGCAGGAATACTACGACTCCGTCTTCGAACTCTACGCCTCCTGGGGCATCGACTTCATCAAGGTCGACGACATCTCCCGTCCCTACGACCGCGTCCAGCAGCTTGAGATCGAGGCGATGCGCAAGGCGATCGACAAGACCGGCCGCCCGATCGTCTTCAGCCTCTCCCCCGGCGACACCCCCGTCGCGAAGGGCGCGCACGTGAACCGCTTCGCCAACATGTGGCGCGTCTCCGACGACTTCTGGGACCGCTGGGATCCCCTCTACGGCATGTTCGGCAGGCTCGACAAGTGGACCCCGTACCGCATCGAGGGCGCATACCCCGACGCCGACATGCTCCCGTTCGGCATCATCGAGTTCCGCCGCCCCACCCGGTTCACGCATGACGAACAGGTCACCTGCATGTCCCTCTGGTGCATCGCCCGCTCCCCGCTCATGCTCGGCGCGGACATGACCAAGTTCGACAACGACGAATGGACCGTGAAGCTCCTCACGAACAAGGAGGTCCTCGCCGTCAACCAGCACAGCACGAACAACCGCCAGATCTCGAACAAGGGCGACCTCATCGTCTGGGCCGCCGACATCCCCGGCAGCAAGGACAAGTACGTCGCGCTCTTCAACGCCTCCACGCCCGGCAGCCGCGAGGTCGACTTCCTGAAGGCGAAATACCGCAGCATCCGCATCGGCGGCGACGGCGAACGCGAAGCACAGGTCAAGGCCGACATCAGCGGCTCCAAGGCGTTCGCGCTCGCGGTCACCGACGGCGGCGACACCAACAACTGGGACCACGCCGCCTGGCTGGAACCCGTCATCTCCGGTCCCGCCGGCTCCAAGAAGCTCACCGAGCTGAAATGGAAGAGCGCCCAGCAGGGCTGGGGCGCCACCCGCGTCGGCCTGACCTCCGACGGACGCCGCATCGACGGCATCGGCACGCACGCCGTCTCCGTCATCATATACGACCGTCCCGAAGGCTACAACACCGTCACCGCGCGCGGCGTCCTCGCCGACGACGCGGAGAACCGGGGCGGCACGGTCGAATTCCTCGTCCTCACCGACGAAGCGTTCGGTGCTGAGGCGAAGGAAGAGGGCGAAGTCACCGTGAACTTCTCCGACCTCGGCATCGGCAAGCGCGCCCGCGTCCGCGACCTCTGGGCGCAGAAGGACCTCGGCACCTTCGACGACTCCTTCTCCAAGGTGCTGAAATGCCACGCCGCGGGCCTCTACAGGATCACCCCCGTGGAATAAGCATGAAAAGCACGGCATCGCATCGTGCGATCGCGTAAACGGCGCACGACAACGGCTCTGCATGCAGCGGCCGCCGGACCATCCGTCCGGCGGTCTTTTTTTTGGGGGGGGGCAGCATCGTCTTTTCGAGGTCAAAACGCTTTCAAAACAATTCTTTGCTTTTTTAAGAGCAATACACTGTTTTTTCAAAAAAAATAGAAATAAAAAGCAAAAAAGCGCTTGCATTATAAAATAGGAATGCTACTGTATAGGTGTTTTCAACTTTCCATCTACTCAAAACACCTTCACCAAGGAGCCAAAATGAGCCTAAATTATGTCGTTACGGCGGGCGAGGTCAGTTCCGGCCTCAGCATCGGAGATTACTACGATTCCATCCTGGTATCCGGCGGCACCACGAACGAAACCCTCGTCACCGGCGGTTCGATGACCGTTACGGATTCGGACAGCCTCGCGGAAAAGAACACGGTGAGCGGCAGCTGCGAGATGTATGTGAACAACGGCGGCAGGATCGTCGACACCGACCTGACCGGACGCGGCTCTTACGGCAGCGCATATCTGTGGCTCAATTTTGGCACCGCGACCTTGACCAGGGTGAATTCTGGCGGCTATTTCACGATGCAGGACGGCATAGCGTCCGATACGGTCGTGCAGAGCGGCGGACACTTCGACATTTACGGCGGCACTGTCTACAATGCTGTTGTGAGCGAAACCGGTTTCCTTTCCAACTATAGAGGGACGATCAAGGGTGCGACCGTGACGAACGGCGGCGACATCTACGTCATGCAGGGCGCCGTGGCAAGCGACGTCACGATCGCGGACAACGGACACCTGTTCGTCTCCTACGGCGGCGAGGTGTCCGGCACCGTCGTTGACAAACAGGGCCAGCTCAGCATTTCCGGCGCATACGCGAAGGACACCGTCGTGAACAGCGGCGGCTCCTTCTACCAGACCGAGGGCCTGGCGGACGGCGTGACCGTGAACTACGGCGGCTTTTTCAGCGCCGGATTCAGCTGGTACGGCGCGCCGGAAGACCTCACCGGCATCGGCGCGCAGAACGTCATCGAAAACGGCGGCAACGTTTATGTCGGATCCGGCTCAAGATACGATTACGAATCCCAGACCTACATCTCCGGCATCCTCTTCCCCGTCACTTTCCTGTCCAACACTTTCAGCGGACTGACCTATAACAACTACACCTACGGCACGGTCCACTCCGGCACCACGGCGACCGACATCACGGCGCTCGCGGGCGGCCTTACTGTCTACAGCGGCGGCCTCGTCGCCGGCTATACGATCGGATACGACGAAGACGGACGGGACGAATACGGATATGCGCAAGTCTCCGCTGGCCACATCAACGTCTACAGCGGCGGCACCGCCACCGGGATCGTCGCGACCATCCCGGAACTCTCCGATCATTACCATACGTTCTTCCAATTCGACATCGCGCCGGACACTGTGATCTCCGGCTCGTACAACGGAGCCGATTTCACGGTCAACAACGGCGTCACCTCCGACGCCACGTTCAGGTATGCCAGCCTGAACATCATGAGCGGCGGCACCGCCGCCAACGTCACGCAGGAATTCGGCAGCGGTTCCGCTTCGGCGGGCGCAACCGTCACAAACCTGACCTTGAGCGCGACTTATTTCGCTGTCGAAAAAGATGCGGTCGTCAACGGCGTGACCGGCGTCGCGGTCCCCGTCACCTCCGAGGTATACACCGGCGTGCCGTGGGAACCGGAATCGGGCGAATGGGTCACGGAGGAAGTCATGATGGGCGCGTCCCTGCGTGTCAGCGCGGGCGCACGGGTCACCGGCATGAACCTCGATGCGGATTCTCCGCTCACCGTGTACATGACCAGCGAGACGGTCGTGAGCGGCGTTTCCGGCGGCGTCGATTTCAAAATGGCCGACGGCTATTTCGCAGACGCCACGCTGAACAATACAACGATCTTTATGCTTGACGGCACAGTGGAGAATGTCGTGGTCAACAACGGCGCCATGATTTCCGCGGGCGGAAGCGCCAACACTTTGAATATCA
The DNA here is from genome assembly GCA_017455665.1 of Lentisphaeria bacterium. Lineage (GTDB taxonomy): Bacteria > Verrucomicrobiota > Lentisphaeria > Victivallales > UBA1829 > UBA1732. The sequence continues at coordinate 21,897 of JAFSZN010000004.1, read as the reverse complement.
CGGAAAATGGCGGCGCCGTCTATCTTGAGGACGACTGGAGAGACGTTCCGTTCGGAACACATACGTTCACCTCGAACACCTTCTCCGGCATGACGCTGAACGGCGACGTCACGGTTCACAGGAACACGATCGCCAGCAGCAATTTCATGAAACAGGGTGTCCTGGACGTGTACGACGGCGGCATCGTGCGCGACTTCTGGACGAGCGGCGGCGGCATGGGCATGTCCATCGTCGACTTCCACTCCGGCGCGCTCGGGACGAACATCGACATGACCCGCTACTTCAAGCGTCCGGCACACGGCGGACACGCGGGATTCGAGGACGGAGTCATCATCAGCGGGCTCAGGCTCAACACCGACGACTTCGTCGATCTGACAGTCGGTGCCACCACCATTATCATCAACGGCGCGGTCGACCTGAAGCCCTTCTCCGTCACGGGCGGCGTCCTCTCCGGCTACCAGACCGGCGGCCAGAACGACCAGACGACGATCACCAGCGGCGGAAAAGTCATCGACTCCTTCTTCCAATACGGCTCACTGTATCTGCAGAACGGCGGCACCGCCGAAAACATCACGGTCGACACCACCGTTTACGTGTCATCCGGCTCGATTCTCAGGAACGCCCATCTCGGCGTGGTGGCGGATCCCGATAATGAGGAAAGCGAGTACTACTACGGCGGCGGTGCGGACGTCTACGTTAATAAAGGCGGCACTCTCGACGGCTTCAACATGGTGAACAGCAGCTATGTCTGTGTCAGCTCCGGCGGCAAGGTCACCGGCAGGATGGACATCGCCAGTGACGGCGGAACCATCAATGTCAGCTCCGGAGGCGTCGTCGACTTCAATCTCACCACGAAGGACGCGCTGGACGGCGCCCGCCTCAGCGACTTCAAAAAGGTCCAGGGCAGCCCGAAGTACACGATCACCGTCGACAGCACGAACCAGGCGGCGGGTTCTTACGTCCTGGCGCACAACGCCTACAATGAAACCGGGTACATGTACTTCACCGTGCTGGGCACCGACGGATCCGACTACGGCTACTTCGAAAGTTACTTCACGACCGTGTGGTATCCGGATGACACATATCAGATCGAATTCATGTCCCACTTCGCAGGCAATGCGCCGTCGGGATTCAGCTACGGACTGACCGCGAACCGGATCGAACGCGACGACGGCGTCATCGACTTCGACCTCGTGTTCACGGTGGAATCCGAAATCGCCCCGACCGCATGGTTCGAGGCTCCGACCGTCACCGCCGACTGCGTGACATTCACCAATGCGGAGGCTGTCAACCTGACCCTGGACTTCTCGAAGGAAGTCGTCTCGACGGAATACAGCTACAACGGCGAGGACTGGAAAATGCTTGATGGCTACGTCTTTGCGGCAGAGGTCAACGCGACATACTTCTTCCGCGGCACCGATGCAGACGGCGTCGTCTCCGACGTCGCGTCGTACACGGTCAGCAACATTGATTACAAGGCTCCGACCGTGGCAGCCGACCTCGCTTCGGCAGTCGATGAATCGACCGTGACCCTGAGCTGGACCGACTCCACCGACGACTACGCGGGCGTCTGCGGATTCAACGTCTCCTACTGGATGGACGGCGAGCTCGGAGTCCTGACCGAGTTCACGCCGGGCACGAACCTCGTGCTCGATGAAATGGTCTCCGGCACCTGGAACTGGACCGTCACGGCGCTCGACTACGCCGGAAACGCGTCCGAAGCCGTCGCGGGCGGCCAGTTCGTCGTCACGAACGGCTACATCCCGAGAATCGACCTCCCGGACTTCCTCACCGGCAATTTCAACGGCGGCTCGGCGGACCAGATGGCGACCGTCGTCAGCACGGACAATGGTTCCTTCGCCGCGATCTACGTGGACGGCACTCCGTGGGGCAACGGCCTCGCGGTCGATCCGAGCTGGATGATCTCTGGCATCGGCGACTTCAACGCCGACGGACAGGACGACTTCCTGCGGATCAACGGCGAAGGCTATGTGGTCGGCGAAATGACGCAGACGGACGGCACGTTCGTCGCGCAGGTCCTGAACTTCAAGAGCGCGGGCTGGGACATCCTCGGCACCGGCGACTTCAACGGCAACGGCTCGGATGACGTTCTGATCGCCAACCCGACGGGCGCATCCGACACGGTCGGCCTGCTCGGCTACTGGGAAAGCGGCGTGACGTGGACACTCATCAACGGCTATTCCGCCGAATGGGAATGCATCGCGACCGGCGACTACAACGCCGACGGCAAGTGCGACATGCTCTGGCGGAACAGCTTCGTCGGCGACGACCAGCAGACCTACAACGCGTACTGCACCTGGATCGTGGACGACCCGGTCGACTGGCGCATGGTCAGCGTCGCCAATCCGCAGGAGTGGAATTACCTCTGCTCCGGCGACTTCAACAACGACGGCTGCAACGACATCGCCATGATCAACGACGTCGGCGTGGTCGGCATCTGGGGCGTCGAAAACGGCTGGCTCAGCTCGTGGTCCATCCTCAGCGCCGTGAACACCGACGAATGGAAGCTCGTCGGCGTCGGCGACTTCAACGGCGACGGCACGGACGACATCGCCTGGTGCAGCGACATCTCCGGTCTCGCCGGCTACTGGCAGATCAACGACAAGCAGCTCACCACCTGGTCGAACCTCGCCAACCTCGCCTGACGCCGCAGGCGGCGCCGATACAGTGTCCGGCTTCGCCTGGGCAAACGGCAAAGAGCATTGCCCCCGTTCCGGATCCCGGTTCGGGGGCTTTTCCTTGCCTCGCGGGCATGTCACGCGCGGGAAATCTTCGTAAAAAAAAGCAAAGAATACTTGCGTTTTTCCGTTCGCCATGTATATTGAAAAGATGACAAAAACGCAAAACGCAAACCAGGGGAAACGACTATGGAAATGGACGCAAAGGCCGTGATCGAAAAAGCGCGGCAGGTGTTCGACATCGAAATCGAAGGACTCGCCGCGGTGCGCGACCAGCTCGGCGACGGGTTCGTCAAGCTCGTTTCCGCCTGCATGGACACGCTGGACCGCAACGGCAAGATCGTGGTGACGGGCGTCGGCAAGAGCGGACACGTCGGACGGAAGATCGCCGCCACGCTGTCCAGCACAGGTTCGCCGTCGATCTTCATGCACCCCGTGGAAGCCATGCACGGCGACCTGGGCGTGCTCCAGGACGGCGACCTGATGCTCGCGCTGAGCTACAGCGGCGAGACGAACGAGCTCACGCGCATCATCGTGCCCGCGAAACGCCTCGGCGTCCCCGTGGCGTGCATCACGGGCGTGCCGGATTCCTCGCTCGCCCAGCTCTCCGACATCGTGGTCGTGGCCCACGTCGAACGCGAAGCCTGCCCCTTCAACCTCGCCCCGACCACCACGTCCACGACCCAGCTCGCCGTCGGCGACGCCCTCGCCATGGTCCTGCTCGAGGCGCGCAATTTCACGAAGGAGGACTACGGCATGCGGCACCCCGGCGGCGCCATCGGACGCGCCGTGACGCTCCGCATCGGCGACCTGATGCGCACCGGCGAACACGTCGCGATCGTCGCTCCGGACGACGACGTGAAGTCTGCGCTCCTGCACATGACCGCGGCGCGCTGCGGCTGCGCGATCGTGGCGGACCCGGACGGCACGCTGCTCGGCATCTTCACCGACGGCGATTTCCGCCGCCGCATCGACAGCGACCTCTCCATCCTCACGCGGAAGGTCCGCGAGGTCATGACGCCCCACCCGGAATGCGTGAGGCAGGACGCCCTCGCCATCGAAGCCCTGCGCATCCTCGAACGCCGCCACATCGACGACATCATCGTGGTCGACGACGCCCGCAAGGTGGTCGGCCTGATCGACATTCAGGATCTGCCGCGCTTCAAAATAATGTGAGCCAGCTTTCCGTGCCGAAGCGTCAGCTCGGCACTCCCACAGTGGAGGCATCGCCTCCCACGGAACAAAAAACGAATACGGACTGTCTAATGATACAGTTTTACGGAAAGGAAATACAGCCATGAATCAAAGCGAAAGAAACGACTACCGCAAATCTTACGGCGACTACCGCACCATCGAACGCGACGACGCTCTCCCGATGGACCAGGAGGCGGGCGCGCGCGTCTTCGTCAACCGCGTCTACAACTGGATGTTCTGCGGCCTCATGATCACCACGGTCATCGCCTGGGGCATCACGCAGCTCGGCGAAGCGGCGTTCAAAAAGACGATGGCGCTCGCCCTGCCCCTGATGATCGTCGAACTCGTGCTCGTCATCGTCCTCTCGGCGGCCATCCGCAAGATGTCGGCCCCGGTCGCGGGCGCGATCTTCATCGCATACTCCGCCCTGAACGGCCTCACGCTCAGCCCGATCTTCCTCGTCTATACGCAGACGAGCATCTTCCTGGCGTTCGGCTCCTGCGCGCTCATGTTTGCCGCCACCAGCACGTTCGGCTATGTGACCGGGATGAAGCTCGACACGGTCGGCTCCTACTGCTTCATGGGCCTCATCGGCATCCTGATCGCCTCGATCGTGAACTTCTTCCTGCACAGCGCCATGCTCGACTACATCCTGAGCTACGTCGGCGTCGCGGTCTTCGTCGGGCTCACCGCCTGGGACACCCAGAAGATGCGCATGGTCGGCGAGGCGAACGGCGAAGAGGCGCAGTCGGACGCCATGCGCAAGGTGGCGATCATCTTCGCGCTGAGCCTCTACCTCGACTTCATCAACCTCTTCCTCATGCTGCTCCGCATCTTCGGACGCAGACGCTGACGGCTGAACTCCGAACCGGAATCAGGCTCCCCCGTGCCCGACCTCTGCCGTTCCTTCCCGCCGAGCGAATCGCCCGACGCGCGCGTCCTGATCCTCGGCTCCATGCCCGGCGGCGAATCGCTCCGCCGGCAGCAATACTACGCGTTCCCGCACAACATCTTCTGGCGTCTTATGGGGACGCTGTTTCATTTTGTGCCGGATTTGCCCTACGAGGAACGCCTCGCGAAGCTGCGCGAGGCGGGCGTGGCGCTGTGGGATGTGCTGTGCGAATGCGAACGCGAGGGGAGCCTCGACACGGCGATCCGGTCGCCGGAACCGAACGACATCCCCGGGTTGCTGGCGCGCTGTCCGAAGATCGAGCTGATCTGCTGCAACGGCTCCGCGTCGTTCAACTGCCTGCGGAAATTCTTCCCGCGTCTCCCGGTCCCGGCGGTGCGCCTGCCGTCCACCAGCCCGGCCGCCGCCCGCTACACGTTCGAGGAGAAACTCGCGGCGTGGCGCGACGTACTGGGAAAATACTGCCGGTAAAAAGGTAAGCGGAATCCAGCCTGATTATCCTTGAACCACGATCGCGGGTCCGTCCGGCGCGGGACACGCCTCCGAGCAGAGTCCGCAGCCCACGCACGCATCCGCGTTCACACTCGGGAGTCCGTCGACCATGGTGATCGCGGAAACGGGGCATTCCTCGGAGCAGAGGCCGCAGCCCACGCAGAGTTCGGGGACCGGTACGGCGACCGGCTTGGACGAGGCAGCGGAACTCTGTTCGTTTTCGGCGGACTGTACGCCGTCGGCTTTCTGTTCAACGTCGGGGTTCTGCCCGTTTTCAGGATCCTGTTCGGCATTTTCGGGTTCGTTCCGAACTTCGGGAGCCTTCACGCGGATCTGTTCGGAAACGCCCGAAACGGTGATCGCGGGAGCATCCGGCAGCGGGCAGACGTCTTCGCATACGCCGCAGCCGATGCAGTAGTCCGGGCTCACGGACGCCAGTCTCTTTCCGTTCTGCTGAGTCACGGTGATCGCGTGCGCGGGGCATTTCGAGGCGCAGATGCCGCACCCCACGCACGCATTCGCATCCACGGACGCCAGACCGATGCGCGTAGTCTGCTTGACCTCGAGCGTGAGCGGCAGGAGCGCGCCCGCCGGACACACGTTCGAGCAGTGATTGCACGTGTAGACGCACGACCCGCGCGAATAATCCAGCACGGGCTGCATGAATCCGCTCAATCCGTACTGTGAAACGGACGGCGCGAGCACGCGGCCCTCGCATTCGCGGATGCAGACGCCGCAGCCCACGCACTTCTCGTGAAAGTGCCTGGCATTGCCCGCGCCGGGCGGCATGGCGGGTTCGCGCGACGGTTTGGGCGGCAGGGATTTTTCGAGCCTGCGGGCGATCAGGACGGCTCCCGCGCCCGCCACGACACCACCCGCCGCGCCGATGAAATGCCGCCGTGACAAACTGAACTTCGGCGCGTCCTTCGGGCGGAATTCCAGCTTCACCCCGCCGCGTTTGCACGCCCCGATGCAATTGAAGCACAGGACACAGTTTTCGGCGAGTACGCTTTTCTTTTTCGCGTTGATCGCGCCGCCCTTGCACGCGGCCTCGCACATCCCGCAGCACACGCACATGTCCTGCGACAGCGTAATCCGCCACAGCGGGGCGCGTCCCAGCAGGGACAGCACCGCGCCGACCGGGCACAGCGTATTGCAGTAAATCCTGCCGCGCCACGCCGCGAGCGCCGCCACGACGAGGAAGACGCCGAGCGAGAAGAAAAACGCCGCCGCGGGCGGGTTCACGGAGAAATATCCCGCGGGGAAATGGTGCTGGACGACGCCCGCCGGAGCGCCCGCCATTTCCGGGTCGGCCGAGCTGAAAATCCGCAGAAACACGTTCGAGACGATCGTGAAGAAATTGGACGACGGCAGAAGCGCGATCAGCGGCAGCATCACGCCCGCGAGCGCGAGCACGACGACCGCGAGGAACACGCCGTATTTCACCGGACGCGTGTCGACGAAACTGTAGCGGTTCGCCTTCCATTTCTTCCAGTGCGTGAGGAACGCGATGCCGTCCTGGAGGATGCCGAGCGGGCACAGCACGGAACAGTAGATGCGCCCGAAAAGGAGCGTAGCGGCCGCGATGAGCACGACGGCGGCGAGCGTGCCGAGGAACAACCCGGACGTCAGGCGCAGGAGTCCCGGCCCGAACTGCGTGACGAGGATCGCGTCAAGCGGGCGGAACCCGACGGCGACCGCGGCGAACAGGACGAACATTACGGCTGCGGCGGCGATGCGGACATATTTCAGGTGTTTCTGCTTCATGGTGTCATGCCTCGTGTTTGGCTTCGGCGCCGGAGCGGTCCGGCTTCTTGTAATGCGAAAAGATCAGGATGCTGAGCTCGTAGAAGAGCCAGGCGGGGAGCGCGAGCGCGACCTGGCTCACCACGTCGGGCGGGGTCAGGAATCCCGCCAGGATCAGGATGCCGACGATCACGGCGGGACGGCGTTTGCGCATGGACTCCACGTCGATGACGCCGAGCGTGAGGAGCGTGAAGAGCACCACCGGGAACTGGAAGAGCAGCGCGCCCGCGATGACCAGGATCAGCAGCATCGAGATGAAGCTTTCCACCCCGATCACGGCGTCCATGTTCGGCCCGGAGAACGACAGGGAAAACGCGATCACGCACGGCATCAGGAAGAAATACGCCGCCGCCGTGCCCGCGCAGGCGAGCAGGAACGACGACGCGACGAGCGGACGGATGAACTTCTTCTCGTTGTCGTGCAGGGCGGGCGCGACGAACTGCCAGATGTAGTACAGCGTGAACGGCAGGGACATCATCGCCGCCACGGTCAGCATGAGCTTGATCCGGGCGAAGAAGGGTTCCAGCAGCGTGAAATAGTGGATGGTGAACCCCTCGGGGACCGCGTGCGCCAGGAGATAGTTCAGGAGGAACTCGGACAGGAACCAGCACGGGATGCAGAACACGACATACGTCACGACGGTCTTCAGGAGCGTCAGGCGCAGGGCGTCGATATGCTCCAGAACGCCGCTCTGGACTTCGGGTCCTTCGGGTTCCGCCATCTTCCGGCTTCCTTCCCGCGTGAATGGAGACGCGTCCGGACGCGTCAGGACTGCGCGGAACCGGAGTCTTTGCCGTCCTTTTCGGCGGCGGCGACCGCCGGGGCGGACTTATCCTCGACGGCGTCCTTCACGTCCTCGGCGGGCTGGTTCACCTCTTTGAGGAAATCCTCCTTCGCCTTCTTGTATTCCTGGGAGGCGCGGCCGAGGGAACGCGCGAGTTCCGGGATCTTTCTGGCGCCGAAAAGCAGAACCAGTACGACGATGATCAGCGCGATTTCCATGGGTCCCAAATGCATAAGATGCCTCCAAAAAGCAAAAAAGTTGAACGGATTTGAGTACGGATGCGGCGGAACCCGGCATGAAGCGGAGCCGCGCGCGTCCGCGTTTCTCTTAATTTACATCCCGCCGCCTAATTTTCAAGCGTTTTCGGAAAAAAGAGCGTACTTTTTTCCATATAGGTGGCGTTTCCCGGCGGTGCGTCAGTCGGCGGGCGTCGCGTCGGCGGGGACTTTCGGCAGCTTGCCGAGCTTCGTCCCGTCGTCCCGGAACCGGGTCAGAATCCGCAGATATCCGGTCGGCGCGCGCGTGCCGTCGCGGTAGCCGACGAAGAATCCGGGCGCGGGATCGGCGTTCGGCAGCTGGATGTATGGGGCGCGGAGACGGTCGAGCGCGGCGAACCAGCCGACGCTTTGCCCGATGCGCCGTTCGGCGTCGTTGCGGGCAGAGATCGCGATCGGGCCGGGCGCGTAACGGCGGAGCTCGGAATTGATGCGGACCGCGCCCGCCTGCTGTTCGGTCAGCGTCACGCCGAACGTCTCCGCGCGGTTTCCGGCGTCGCGGTGGACCACGCCGAGGAACACCAGCCATCCGCAGAGGCATAGCGCGAAGTACACGCCGAGCACGACCTTCGCGGCGCGCGCGGGCCGTCCCGTCAGGAACCACGACGCGCCCGTCGTTTCCAGGTACGCGGCGAACGGCGCGGCGGAGAGAGAATGGAACGGGTGGTACGGCTTTTTGAACGCGAGGAACGCGAGCGAGGCGAGCAGGACCAGCACGCAGGAGACGATCCCGGCACGGTCGCGCCGGACGAACACGAGCACGGTTCCGGTCAGGAGCAGAGCGCCCATGAACACGACCGAAATCACGGTCATGAACGCAAGAAACGCGCTCGCGTCGCGGTCGATATTGCTCAGCTCGGGGTGGAATACCCCGGCAAATCCGCCGAACGTGGTCTGAAGCACGGCGAACGGTCCCCGAAGCGGGATCTGTCCGGCGGGCGTCCGGAGCCAGAGCAGCCCGAACACCAGGAGCGAAACGAGCAGGAGCACGACGCGTTTCCAGGGGGATCCGCCGTCCTTTTCCGCGAGGCGGACCAGCGCATACAGCACGAACGCGCCCGCCGAAAGCAGCAGGGAATCCCCGCGCAGGGATCTGTGCGCGAGCAGAAGATACGGCGACGCGGCGGCGAACAGGAAGAGGAGCGGCGCGGACAGCTTGGCGCGTTTCGCGGCGTCGTTCAGCAGCAGGAAACACGCGGCGAGCGACAGCGCGGTCTTCAGAAACGCGAGGAAAACGATGTCCTTCGTGATGAGGTAGAGCATCTGGTAACACAGCGCCGAAAGCCCCCATTTGCCGAACGGATTCGCGAACGTGTGCGCCTCGACCGCGTCAAGCGCCGTCTTATGGACCTGAAGCTCGGCCCCGTACGTGAACGGGATGTCTCCCGGCAGAAGCAGCGCGGCCGCCGCGGCACAGCACGCAAGCACGCCCCACAGTCCGACCTGGCGCTTGAACAGAAAAGAACGGATGTCGATCCTCTCTATCGGAGCGAAGCCCAGCATTGCCTCCGTGGAGATCCTGTCCGCCGGGTTACACTTCGGGGCAGAGTTAAAAAGAATCGTTATGGTCAATGCCCATGCGGCAAGTCCGGCGAGGAAGATCACCGCCCGCGACGCGCCGTAGGAGAGCCCGGCGAGGCTTCCGATCGTGAATCGCGCGGCGTCGCGCAGTTCGGCGGCGTCCGGGCGCAGCGCCTGAAGCCCCAGCTGCGCCATCAGGATTGTCGGCGGGGCGTTGTCGAACAGATGCCGGTAAGAGGTGATATAGATCGGCGACGGATCATTTTCCGGCGGCGTCACGGTGTACGCCGCCACGGCGAACATGTTCAGCAGGGAGACCGCCGCCAGCAGGATGAACAGCCAGCGGCGCCAGCCCGGTTTCAGCGGAGCCATGACCGCCAGGATCCCGATCAGCGGGAACACCGGGACGATGTAGCGCGCCGTGAAGCTCGCGCCCGAATGCCAGCCGTTGAACGACGCGTTCATCAGCAGGAGCGCCGCGAACGACAGCGCGGACAGCAGCGCCACGCCGCGCTTTATGCCGCCCTGTTTCCAGAGGAAAACGAACCCCGGGATGGCGAAGAAGAAAAACGGCGATGAGATCAGCACGCCGCGCCGCGCGCCGAAGAGGAGTTCCAGGATCAGCCAGGCGTTCGGCAGGGCGAGCAGACCGCCCGCGGCGTCGCCCTCGGTGCGGTAGACCGGATTGATGTACTGCGCGGCGAACGAGAACGGTCCGCCGAAGCACATCGCGTTATAGACGCAGTAGAGCACGGCGAACGGGATGCCGCCCGCGGCGAACTGCCAGACGCGGGCTTTGTCACGCCACGCGACACCGACCAGCGCCAGCGGCAGGAGCAGCCCGGCGGAATAATCGAACAGGACCGCCGCGCCGAACCACGCCCCGCTCGCGAAGAGAGACCATTTCCCGCCGCGCAGGTACGACCACAGGCTGAACACCAGGCACGCCGCCACGGTGGAGTGCGCCATCATGGTGGTGGCGAACGGGAACACTGCCGTGCCGAGCACGATCAGCAGCGCGCCGGGATACGCCCGCGCCTCGCTCGCGCCGAGTTTCAGCAGGATCCCGACGAGAGCCAGCACGGAAAACGCCGTCGGCAGCACGCCCAGCATGAAGTTCAGATACCACGCGTTGAAGATCTCCGCGCGCGGGGAAATGCCGTCGCCGTCCGGGCAGATGCGGCGTTCGAGCGGATAGACCGGCGCGAGCAGCGCCACGCCGAACCAGGTCGTGCCGGGCGATTTGTTCGAGTAGTAATGCCCGCCGTACTCCGACCAGTCGGAGGTGTTCATCTGCCGTCCCTCGGAGTACAGATAGCGGTCGATGCGGAACGTGTGCGCGTCGTCGCCGGTGTTCTCGAAGAAGGCGGAGACCGCGTCGAAGCGCGCGATCTGGTTCACGTGCCCGACATGGAAGAACCACGCGCAGAAAACGAGCGCGGTGAAGAAAAGGATGAGGGAGATCTTGCGCCGCGCGGAAGACGGCATGGACACGGACGCTTCGCCGGGCGCGGATGCGGAAACATCTGCGGACACGGGAACGCCGTCCCGCTCCGGTTCCGTCCGCCCGTCCTCTGCGATACCCCGGTTCATGGCGCGGAAAGAGAGATCAGGACGCGGGCACGCGGAAACTTCCGCCGGTCCATTCGCGTTCCGTGGAGTTGCCGAGTTCGACGCAGCCGAGGGCGGCGAAGGCGTCGCGAACAGTGGGGTATTCCGTAGTGAGAATGCCCGCGAGGATCAGGATTCCGCCGGGCCTGACCAGCGAAACGAGGTGCTCGCGGCCTTCGATGAGCGCGGTGGAGAGGATGTTCGCCGCCACGATGTCATAGGTCCTGCCCGGCTTGAAATCGAGCAGGGAGGAAACGCTCAGCGCGAGCTCGGAGTCCGGTACGCCGTTGATCTGCGCGTTCTCGCGGGCGATCGGGATCACATCCGGGTCGATGTCGAACGCGTCGACCGGGGCGCAGCCGAGCGCGTGCGCCGCGATGGCGAGGATGCCTGAGCCGCAGCCAGCGTCCAGGAAGGACGGCGTCCGTCCGGCGGGGAATTCCGCCGCGAAACGGTCGATGGCGGCGATGCAGGATTTCGTGGTGGCGTGCTGGCCCGTGCCGAAGCTCATGCCGGGGTCGAGCACGATGACGTGCTGGCCGGGTTCGGGCGTGTATTTTTCCCAGGAGGGACGCACCACGATGCGCGGGGAGATGACCATGGTTTTGAAGTGGATCTTCCAGGATTCCGCCCAGTCTTCCTTCTTGATCTCCGCCGTGCGCGGGTCCTCCAGCACCACGCCGAACTCGCGCCACATGGGGATGAGCTCGGACTTCAGGCGTTCGCAGAACGCGGCGGCCTCCGCCTCGCCGGCGCAGTACACGGTGTGGCGGACGTGCTTGGTCTCCTCGTCGCGCCAGGAGCTGAAATCGAGTTCGAGCGCGTTGAAGAGCTCGGCGGCGCCCTCCGGGTTGTCCGAGGTATCTTCGACCGTAACGCAGTAGATGACGGGTGCGGGATTCATGGTGGCGTCCTCACTTGGATATGACGAAAATGCTGTTGGAAGCGAAAAGGTTGGGCCAGAGCACGGCGAGACGGCGCAGATAGTCGCCCTCGTTGGTCAGCGGGATCTCGCGGCAGATCTTGATGTCGAGCGTCTTGCAGAGGTCCTTGAAGTCCGATGCCGTGCCGGGGCGGATCGTCGGGGTGTTGTACCACGGCAGAGGCAGGTTGCGGTTCACCGGCATGTGCCCGAAGAGCATCTGGATGCGGGCGTTGATGTGCCCGAAGTTCATGTAGGACACGATGCCGCGGTTGCCGATGCGGAGCATCTCGTTCAGGATGATGTCCGGGCGCTGCACGGACTGGATCGTTCGGCTCAGGATCACGTAGTCGTAGGAGCTGTCGCGGAAATCGGTCAGGGCGGCGTCGAGGCTGGCATGGATGACCGGGATGCCGCGCGCGGCGCATTCGAGGATCTTCTGCTGGTCATTCTCCACGCCCATGACCTTCGCGTGCTTGAGCGTCTTCAGGGCGTACAGGAGCCGCCCGGATCCGCAGCCGAGGTCCAGGATGTGCGCGCCTTCCGGGATCATGTCGCGGATGGCGGCGAGGTCGGAACGCTGGAGCTGGATTTCGTTGTTGTTGAATTTCACGTTCATTCCGGCGGCTCCCACGGCAGATTGGTCAGGTAGCTGGAGATCAGCGAACCGAGCGACTCCGTCTCCAGCAGAAACGCGTCGTGCCCGTACGACGACTGGATGTTGCAGTAGGTCACGTCGTTGCCGTTGTCGAGCAGCGCGCGGACGAGCTCCTTGGACTGGTAGGCGGGGAAGAGCCAGTCGCTGGAGAAGGACACGATGAGGAACGGCGTCTCGACCCTCTTCAGCGCGCCGGCGAGGTTGCCGTCGGCGCAGTCGGAGAGGTCGAAATAGTCGATCGCACGCGTGATGTACAGGTAGGAATTGGCGTCGAAGCGCTCCACGAACTTCGAGCCCTGGTGCGCCAGGTAGCTTTCGATGCGGAAGTCCTTCGAGAACGCGAACTCGTAGTTGGACGCGGGCGATTTCTGAAGTGCACGCCCGAACTTGTGGTTCATGGACTCGTCGCTCAGGTAGGTGATGTGCGCGAGCATGCGCGCCGTCGCCAGCCCGCGCTGGGGCTGCTCCTCGTAGTTGCCGTCGAGCCAGTGCTGGTCGTTCATGATCGCCTCGCGGCTGACCCAGTTGAACGAGATGCCCTGGGAGGACACGCGCGCCGTGGTGGCGATGGCGATCGTGCCGTTCACCGCCTCGGGATACGAGACGCCCCACTGGAGCGCCAGCATGCCGCCCATGGAGCCGCCCGCCACGCAAAACCATTTTTTGATCCCGAGATGGCGCATCAGGCGTTCCTGCGCGCGCACCATGTCCGCGATCGTGATGATCGGGAAATCCATGTCGTAGCGGCGTCCGGTGTCCGGGTCGATGCTGCGGGGGCCGGTCGAACCGGAACACCCGCCGATGATGTTGGAGCAGACGATGAAGAGTTTATTGGTGTCGAACGGCTTGCCGGGGCCGACCATGTCGTCCCACCAGCCGGGCTTTTTGTCCTCGGGGGAATGATACCCCGCCAGGTGCGCGTCGCCGGAAAGGGCGTGTTCGACCAGGACGGCGTTGTCCGCCTCGGGGGAGAGTTTGCCGTAGGTCTCGTAGCGGATCACGACGCCTTTCAGGCTGCGTCCGCAGTCGAGGGGGAGTTCTTCCTCGAAAAGATAGTCGGACGGCTGTACGATCCCGACTGAACTGCTGCACGATTCCTGTGCCATGATGAACTCCCTTCCCTCCGCCGGGGCGGAGAAAACGAACTGACTGACAAACTGATTTAGATAAAACGGAGCCGGGGTCAATCGGGGACACCGGCTCCGGAAACAGCGATGCTGTGCTTATAACGAACGGCCGCTGAGCGCTCTGAGGGCGCCGAGATACTTCTCGCGGGTCTTCTCGACCACATCCTGCGGCAGGGCGGGCGCGGGAGGCGTCTTGTCCCAGTCGAGGGATTCGAGGTAGTCGCGGACGAACTGCTTGTCGAGGCTGGGCGGATTGCTGCCGAGCACGTAGTCGGCTTTCGGCCAGAAGCGGCTGGAATCCGGGGTCAGGACCTCGTCGATCAGGATGATCTCGCCGTCGTCGAGTTCGCCGAACTCGAACGTGGTGTCCGCGAGGATGATCCCGCAGCGTTCCGCGTGCTGGGCGGCGTCCTTATAGATGCGGAGGGAGAAATCGGAGAGGCACTCCGCCTTCTCTTCGCCGATCAGCTCGCAGGCTTCCTCGAACGTCACGTTTTCGTCGTGGCCCTCCTCGGCTTTCGTCGAGGGTGTGAAGAGCGCCTTGTCGAGCTTCTCGGACAGACGGTAGTCGTCGCGCACTTCATAGCCGCCGACGGTGCCGTAGCGCTTGTATTCCTTCCAGGCGCTGCCCGTCAGGTAGCCGCGCACGATGCACTCCATCGGGATGGGCTTGACCTTGCGCACGATCATCGAGCGCCCTTCGAGGTCCTTGTCGTACTTCCGGAGCATTTTCGGGAAGTCGCTGACCTCGGAGCAGAGCAGATGATTCTGCGCCCAGGAAATATAATCGAACCAGAACAGCGACATCGCGGTCAGGACGCGGCCCTTGTCCGGGATGCCGTTCGGCATCACGCAGTCAAACGCGCTGATGCGGTCGGTCGCAACGAATAAAAGGGAATCCCCTAAGTCGTAAACATCTCTCACCTTACCCCGATGGGGTCGCGGGAGTTCGGGAATATCGGTTTCGAGCAGAGCTCCGTTCGAGTCATATTTCATAAGGGCGGGGTCACTTTCACGCGATCGACAGGATCTTCACCTGGGTGAGTTCCTGGCGGTGGCCTTTGCGTTTGCGGCAGCCTTTGCGGCGTTTCATCTTGAATGCGATCAGCTTCGGACCGCGGAACTGCTCCACGATCTCGGCTTCGACTTTGGCGCCGTCGAGCAGCGGGGTGCCGACCGTGAGGTCCGCGCCTTCGCCCTTGGCCAGAACTTCGTCAAACGTGATCTTCGCGCCGACTTCGCCTTCAATGCGTTCGACGGCAACGACGTCCTGTTCCTGGACTTTCAGCTGTTTGCCGCCGGTTTTGATTACTGCGTACATGTCTTGTTCTCCGGGTTGCGGTTGTATGTGTGATTTTGTTTTTTTGACTTTTTGACTAAAAATAAACGATTTAATATAGCCCCATTTTCCAAATCTTCAAATCATTTTCCTCTTTTTTTTCGAAAAATGACCCGTTTGCGCCGTTTTTCCGGCCTTTTCGCGGAGACGCGGGATGGCGGACGGCGGCGGAAAAAAGGGAGATCGGGAGACGTTCCGGGGCGTCCTTTCTTACGGGATCAGAGGCAGGAAGCCGCGAATTCCACGGCGTTCTCGAAGATCACGCGGCCTTCGCCCCACTCGGGGAGTTTGCCTTCGAGCTTCTGCTTCTGCCAGTCGGGGGCGTTGTACGGGGACAGGAACGCTTCCGGGTGCGGCATGAGGCCGAAGATGCGGCCGCTCTCGTCGCAGATGCCCGCGATGTCGTTCAGCGAGCCGTTCGGGTTCTCCGGGAATCCCTTCGCCTTCGAGCCGTCGGCGGCGCAGTAGCGGACCGCGGCGAGGTGGCGGGATTCGATCTTCGCCAGCACGTCGGGATCGGCGACGAACTTGCCTTCGCCGTGGCGGATGGGCATGCGGATCACGTCGATGCCGCGCGTGAAGACGCACGGGGATTCCGGGTCCGCCTTCAGCGTGATCCAGTCGTCGCGGAACACGCCGCTGTCGTTCTCGGTCAGGGCTGCCTGCTGCGTGAGGTACTTGCCGTCGAGCGCGGGCGCGAGCCCCAGGCGTGTGAGCGTCTGGAATCCGTTGCAGATGCCGATCACGAGCTTGCCGTCGGACACGAACTTGCGGAGGTCGTCGGTCAGCTTGAATTTCAGCTTGTTCGCGAAGACCGTGCCGGACCCGAGGTGATCGCCGAACGAGAATCCGCCGATCAGGGCGAGGATATGGAATTCGCCGAGCGTGCGTTTCCCGGCCAGGAGGTCGTTCAGATGGACCTGTTCCGCGGTCGCGCCGCAGGAGGCGAAAGCCGCCGCCGTCTCTTTTTCGCAGTTCAACCCTGCGCCGGTGATGATCAGTACCTTGACTTGTTCGCGTTTACGCATGTCTGCCGCCTTTCGATCGTGGGATAAAAAAAACAGTACCTTATAATTTACATTGTTTCTACGGAAAAGCAAGTCCGCGGACAAAGGTTTCCCCGAGTTACCGGCAATTTCGTGAAAAACACGGGACATTTCTTGAAAACGTGTCCGCCGGGGGGTATAGTAACAAACGACTTTTTCACAAACAATCCGTCCAGACAGGAGCCAGTTTCACCATGATCTCACGCAGACGCATCGCTTTCTCGCTTTTCGGACTTTTCTTCGCCGCACAGGCGTTCGCGCAGGGCGGGGCCGCCGCGCCTCGGACCGATGCCGCCGCGCCAGCGCCGCATTGGACCTTCGGCACAGAGCCGGCAACCGATGTCAAGGCTCAGGTCGAGGCTCCGGCATCCGTGCCGCGGTGGGGCATGTACGAGGTGAAAATCACCGGCTTTCCCGGTGACCCGGAAAGAATCGAAGGTTGCATCATGCGCGGCGATGTGATCGACAGCATCGCCGAGGGATTCCGCGATGGCGATCAATGGCGCATACGGTTCATGCCGAGGATGATGGGAAAAAACAGATTCTCAATCGGCCCGGTCGTCGACTTCCGGGATGGCTCCGAGAATGAAGAGGAGCAGTGGTACCTCCGGGGCAGCTTCGAGGTGACGGAACCGGAACCCGGCATGCACGGCCCGGTACATCCGGCAAAAACGTTCCATTTCGCCCACGAGGACGGCACGCCGTTCTATCCGGTCGGCACAACGTGCTATGCATGGCTGAACCAGCCGGAAGCAATCCGGAAGCAGACGATCGAAACGCTGTCCAAAGGCTATTTCAACAAAATCCGGTTCTGCATCTTCCCGAAGCACTATGTCTTCAACGAGAAGGAGCCCGACCTGTACCCGTTCCTGCGGAAGGAAGGCGGCGAAAAGGAGTACGACTGGGATTACACGAAGCCGAATCCGGCGTACTTCGCGCGCATCGACGAGGCGGTCGAGACGCTCGGCAAGCTCGGGATCGAGTGCGACCTGATCCTGTTCCATCCCTACGACAAATGGGGATTCAGCAAGATGCCCGCCGAGGCGAACGACTTCTACCTGACCTACATGGCGGCGCGCTACAGCGCGTACGCGAACGTCTGGTGGAGCTTCGCCAACGAATACGACATCATGAAAGAGAAAACGACTGACGACTGGGAGCATTACGCCGCGCTCATTCAGGAGAAGGACTGGTACCACCATCTGCGGAGCATCCACAACTGCGTGCCGTTCTACGACTACACGAAGCCGTGGATCACGCACTGCAGCATCCAGCGGCAGGATTTCTACGTCTGCGCCGAGCTCACCGACCAGTACCGCGGCAAATACAACAAGCCGGTCGTGCTCGATGAAATCCAGTACGAGGGCGACATCCCGTACATGTGGGGCAACATCGCCGGGCCTGAACTCGTGCGGCGTTTCTGGGAGGCGACCGTCCGGGGCGGCTATGCCACGCACGGCGAGACCTACGTGGGGCACGACGACATCCTGTGGTGGAGCCACGGCGGCAAACTCTGGGGCGACAGCGCGCCGCGCCTGAAATTTCTGAAGGAAATCCTCTACCAGACGCCCGGCCTCGGACTCCGCCGCACCACACAGGAATGGGACGACCTCGCCGCCTGCGCCGAGAGCAATCCCAATTACATGCTCTTCTATTTCGGGCGCAACCGGCCGAAATACCGCGACTTCAACAAGCTCGACCCGAACGCGTCCTACCATGTGGAGGTGATCGACACGTGGAACATGACCATCGACGACCGCGGGATCATGAAGGGACGGTTCCATCTCGACCTCCCCGGAAAAGAATTCATCGCGATCCGCGTGGTGAAAGTGAAGAACAAATGAGTTTATAACCCTGCTTCAACACGATTCAAGGCAACATAACCTATATGGAGACAAATATGAACTTCTACGACAAACTCCGCGCCGCCTGGCGCAACAACGATTCGCTGGTCTGCGTCGGGCTTGACCCGGACCCCGCCAAACTCCCCGCCTGCGTCCGCGGCCTCGACAAGCCCGTGTTCGCGTTCAACAAGGCCATCATCGACGCCACGAAGGACCTGGTCTGCGCGTATAAGCCGCAGGCCGCCTGCTACGCCGCGCAGAACGCCGACGACGAGCTCGCGGAGACCATCCGCTACATCCACGAGGTCGCGCCGTCCGTGCCGGTCATCCTGGACGCCAAGCGCGCGGACATCGGCAACACCACGCGCATGTACGTCTCCGAGGCGTTCGAGCGCTACCAGGCGGACGCCGTGACCGTGAACCCGTACATGGGCATGGACGCGATCAAGCCGTTCCTCGACTGCGCCGACAAGGGCGTCGTGGTCCTCTGCCGCACCTCGAACGGCGGCGCGAAGGAGATCCAGGAGCTCGTGCTACAGAACGGCGAACTGCTCTACCAGTATCTCGCCGAACGCATCTCCACCGTGTGGAACTACAATCACAACGTCCTGCTCGTGACCGGGGCCACCTGTCCCGCCGAACTCGGCGAGATCCGCAAGCGCGTCGGCGACTCCGTGGCGCTGCTCGTGCCGGGCATCGGTGCGCAGGGCGGCGACCTGGAGGGCGTGCTCCGCAACGGCCTGACCGCGGACAAGACCGGACTCGTCATCAACTCCTCGCGCGGCATTATCTTCGCCTCGAACGGCGAGGATTTCGCCGAGGCGGCCCGCCGCGAAGCGCTGAAGCTCCGCGACGCCATCAACGCGTTCCGCGGCTGAACGATCTCAAGTTCAGTCAGGCTGAACCGACAAAAAAACATTTCGGGCGGCGCGGATTCTTTCTCCGCACCACCCGGTTCTTTTACTGAAAACGAGTTAAACGCTTCCGCTCACTGACGGAACTTCACTGCCTCGAAGAAGAGGCCGGACGCCCGGATCAGGAAATCGTTGTCGATGTCCTTTTCATAGGCTGTGCGCCCCGCCCCGACGTCGAAGATGTAATTGGTGGTCTTCGGGTCGAACATGCAGAATCCGTGCACCGACACAAGCTTGCCGGTCTCGGGCAGACGCGCCACGATGTCGTATTCCACGCAGTTGAAGCCGTCGTGCTTCGCGATGCGCGTTTCGAGGCTGATGGTGTACTTGTCCGGCGTGTACTTTTCCTTGTAGAACTTCTGGATGTCGGCGAGGCTCTTCCAGCCCTCCATGTTCTGGGCGTAGATGGCGCGTCCGAAGAAATCGGTCTGGACCGGAAGGTTCCGCACGGAAAACTCGGCGTAGTTGGAGGAATTGGCGCTCACGGGAGCATAATACTCGACCACGTCGTCCTTCGGGACATTGATGACGAAATGATCGTACTTGAGCGTCTCGTACCGTTCGAGCGGGATGATGTACGTGTTCAGCGACGTATCATACTCCAGGTACTTCTTGTTCTCCTCGAAGCGCGTGCCGATCTTCGGCACCGTGAAGGTCGTCGTATTGCAGGAAGCCAGCAAAGCCATGCCGAACACGGCAGCGGGCAGGAAACGAAGGGGAAGTCTCATATTGTGAAATCCTTTTTTGAATGGCGGTTAGATGACGGGGCGGAACTGCGCGTGGCCGCGCACGAGGTCGATACTGTCCAGCGCGATGTAGATGAAGTCGCCGGGCCGGTATCCGGTGTGGCCGCTCTCCATGCGCGAGGAATAGCGCGAATTGCGGCGCGTGACGGGCGCGCGGAACCGCGAGGTCGGCACGAATCCAAGCATACCCAGCTCGGGGATCTCGCACATCAGCCCGGACGAGGTGACTTTCTGGATGATCGCCTCGTACATGGTGGTGTTCTCCAGCGCACCGCTGTTCTTCAGGAAATGCAGCTTCAGGCGGTCGTTCGCGGCGTAGAACGCATTGTCGTTGCGCTCCTCCTTCTTCGAGCACAGCACGGCGATCTCCGCGAGCATGCGCTTGGAACGGAGGCGCTTGTTCAGGTCGAGGGCGAGGAGCTGCTGGTGGAGCGCCAGGTCGGGATACCGCCGGATCGG
The DNA here is from genome assembly GCA_017455665.1 of Lentisphaeria bacterium. Lineage (GTDB taxonomy): Bacteria > Verrucomicrobiota > Lentisphaeria > Victivallales > UBA1829 > UBA1732. The sequence goes on along the minus strand of JAFSZN010000004.1, from coordinate 1,550 downwards.
GCTGGTGAAGTGCGAATAGCGCGTCTTGCCGAGGCCGAAGTGAAGCTCCGGGTTCTCGCTGTAGCTGGCGCGCGCCATCGAACGCAGGAACCGCGACAGGATCACGGGCTTGCGGTGGTCGTCCGGGATGTTTTCGAGGAAGTGCATGCAGGCGGCGCGGCCGGACGAGAGGTCGCCCGTGGAGACGCCGAACGCCTCGGAGACGAATCCTTCGAACTCGGCGAGCTTCTCGGGATCGGGTTCGGGGTGGATGCGGAAGAGCCCGCCGACGCCGCGTTCGATGAGCTCGTTCGCCACGGCGGAATTCGCGGCGAGCATGCACTCCTCCACGATGCCGTCCGCGGCGCACGGGATGCGGCGCAGGAGTCCCTTGATCTCGTGCGTGGACTCGTCGCAGAGCACGCGGATCTCCGGCACGTCGATCCACAGGAACTGTTCGTGCTTCGCGCGCCAGCCGCGCATCTTTTTCACGAGCTTGTGCAGGAGCTGGACATTCTCCGCGTCCTGCTTGGTCCAGCCCTTCGGACGCTTCGCAGGGTCGTTCAGAAACGCCTGGACGGTGTCGTAGTCCATGCGGCGGTTCACCTTCACCAGCGAGTGAACGCGGCGCGAGGAGAGGATCTTTCCGTCGCGGAGGCGCACAGTGAAGATCACGCTGTGGGCGGGGGACAGGACTTTTTCGCGGAGGCTGATCTTCGCGGTGAGCGGCTTCGGAAGCATCGGCAGGAATTTGCCGGGGAGATACGAGGAGAACGAGCGGTACGCGGCGGCCTTGTCGAACTTGGAGCCGGGGCGGATCCAGGTCGCGACGTCGGCGATGTGGACGCCGAGCGTGATCTCGCCCGCCTTCGCCGCGGGCTGAACGGAGATGGCGTCGTCGAAATCGTGGGCGTCAGCCGGGTCGATCGTGAGCGTGTACAGAGAGGAAAGGTCTTCGCGTTCGATCTCCAGCGGCGCGATCTTCAGCGCCTCCGCCTCGTCCTCGGCGGTGTAGGCGGGCGGCAGGCCGAATTCGGCGGCGATGGCGTTCAGGTCGTGCGCCACGTCGCCCGCGGACCCGAGCGAACGCTCCACATGGCCGCGGAGTTGTTCCGTGTGGTTCGCGCCGTCGTCGAGCAGACGCACCTGCACCCAGTCGCCCTTCTTCGCGTTGCGGGGCGCGGAGTTCACGCGGATGGTCTCCGGCAGATGCTTGTCGAGCGGGCGGATCTCGTGCAGGGAGTCCAGGCAGCCGACCACGAATTCGCGGTTGCGTCCGGTCACGGACACGATGCGGCCGACCGGGCCGGATTTCCGTTTCGAGTACGTCGCGTCGCGTTCGTCCGGTATCTGCTCGACCTCGACCGTGTCGCCGTCGAGCGCGTGCCCGGTGTACTTGCGCGGGATGAAGAATTCGAGGGTCGGGTCGCCGGGGACCTTCACGAAGCCGAAGCCGGCGGCCGCGGCGGAGAAGACGCCGCTGTAGAGGACCCGGCGCGGAGCGCGGGACTGTCTGGATTGTTTTTTCGATTTAGCCATAACTGAAAAGCCTTTCCTCTTGATAAACTACT
>JAFSZN010000001.1 GCA_017455665.1 Lentisphaeria bacterium | reverse complement strand
CGGCATGGGCGGCGGCTTCGGCGGCGGACCCGGCATGGGCGGCGGCTTCGGCGGCGGACCCGGCATGGGCGGTTTCGGCGGCGGTCCGGGCATGGGCGGCTTCGGCGGCGGTCCGGGCATGGGCGGCAATTCCCGGCGCAACATGTCCATGATTGATTCCATCCCGGCGGAAGAGCGCGAACGCCTGACGCAGCTGATGCGGACCGATTACGAGGCATTCCGCAAGGAGCTTCGTAATCTTGTTTCCGGTCAGCAGGAAAATGAATACAAGGCGGCGATGGAGCTTCGCGAGAAGTATCTCAAAGCCACGAGCAGCGCCGAAAAGGAAAAGATCAAAAAGGAACTCCACGAGCTCATCGGCGAGCGGTTCGAGACTTCAAACAGGTCCGCGGAACGCCAGATCGCGGAAACGGAAGACGTGATCGCGTCCGCGAAGGAACGCCTCGACATCCTCAAGAAACAGCACGAGGAACGTGTGAAAAACGCCGACCTCTTCATCAATTCCACGATCGACGATTACCTGAATCCCGACAAAGCGCCCACCTACGAAGACGTTCTGCGCAAGCAGAACGAACAGAGTGCGCGCAGCAGACTCCCCGAACTCGACAACCGTCAGGGCGGCAGAAACGGCGGCGGCAATCGCGGCGACCGCGATCAGCATCGCGGCGGCCAGGGCGGCTTCGGCGGCGGTCAGGGCGGCTTCGGCGGCGGACCAGGCTTCGGCGGCGGACCAGGTTTCGGCGGTGGTGCTCCCGGCATGGGCGGTTTCGGCGGCGGAGCTCCCGGCATGGGCGGTGCACCCGGCGGTTTCGGCGGTGGTGCTCCCGGCATGGGCGGTTTCGGCGGCGGAGCTCCCGGCATGGGCGGTGCACCCGGAGGCGGCCAGCGTTCCGGCGGTTTCGGCGCGTCTCCTCAAACGCCACGGAATTGACCTTTACAACATTTTTTGACAATTATCCCCGTCGGATTCCGGTCCGGCGGGGATTTCCTTTTTACAAGAGCGTTGAACTGAGGATATGATGGCCGGAAAGACAAAACACGATCCGGTCCCTGCAAACAGTCGCGGTTGTCCCATGTTGTGTTTTCTGGAATCGGGCTGGGAAAGCGGGATCGTAATACAGGAATGGAGGCTGCCGCAAGACCCGTGTGAAACAGCCGGGAAACCCGGGATCCGGGCACAAAAAATGGCATCCCCAATGGGATTCGAACCCATGTTACCAGGATGAGAACCTGATGTCCTAGGCCTCTAGACGATGGGGACGCACCGATAGAAACATCTAATACTATACACCCGAAGCATGGAAAATGCAAGCTGGGGATCTCTTTTTTCGCAAAAAAAGCCGGAAACCGCCGGCGAAACCGTTTTTTCAGGAAAGGATCGCCTCCATTTTTTCCGTCGAAGTTCTGTTTTCCGCTTGATTTTTTCGATTCGGCGCATCATATTATTATTACAGTTTTTCCGGAGAATCCGCCATGCCCAGACGTTTTCAGTTTCGTATGCTTGTCGCCATCCTTGGCGCGGTATCAGCCGTCCTGCCGTGTGTTCTGCACGCTCAGATCATTAACCGCAGGCCGGTGAACGGCGCATCCCTGGGCGGCCTCACCACGGGCACGAATATCCCGTTTGCGGCGTACTCCGAGGATGCTGCCTATGGGGAAATGCTCGGCGCGATCCGTCGCGGCGCGCCGTCGCTGCTGGAACGCGTCCTGCAGAATTACGCCCACACACCGCGTTTCCTGGACGAACACCTCAACTATTACGAAACGCCGCTCCTCTTCCACGCGATCTCCGAATCCAAGCTCGAACACTGCGAGCTTCTGATCCGCTACGGCAGCATCGTGGATTTCCAGCTCCCGGACACCCAGTTCCGCAAATTCCAGAAGAGCGCGGCACGGAAGATCGACGCCAAGCAGACCATCAAAGGGTCCTGCACCCCGCTCGCCTACGCCTGCCATCTCCCGGTCATCTCCGGTTCGCAGAAACGCGATGCACGGGCGATCATCAAGCTCCTGCTCGACAGCGGCGCGGACTGCAATCTGCCCGGATTCGAAGGGAAGCCGCCCGTGCAGATCCTGGGCGAACAGGACCGCATCGACGACCTGAAACTCATGCTCTCCTACAAGAAAGTCGAGTTCAAATCGCCGGTCCTCGCGGAATACATGCGCACGCACAAGGAGGACGAGGCGGTCCTGCTCCTGAACGCGTACCGGGCGGAACGCGAGGCGGAAGCCGCGAAGAACGCCGCCGCGGCCGCGAAGAATGCGAAGAAGCCGCCGTACATGGGGAGACCCACGCTCACCTTCGACAAGGCTGTCCTCACCAACAATACGTCCGAGATTCTGAAACACCTCGGCGCGATGAAGGATGTCGACGACCCGTTGTCCGGCGACGACAACAAGTTCAAGCAGACGCCGCTGATCCGCGCCGTCGTGCTGGAGCGCGCCGCCGCCGTCCGCCTGGTGCTGGACGCTGGGGCGGACGTGAACAAGGCGGACGAGACGACCTGCAATCCGCTGGTCTACGCGCAGATCGGGAAACAGAGCGAGATCGCCGCCATGCTGAAGGAAGCCGGTGCGACGCTTCCAGTCTGCGAGAATATCGAGGATGCCGCGAAACAGGACCGTCCCGACGAGGTCGAACGCCTCTTCAAGGAGGCCGCGGCACGCAAGGTCAAGACGGCGCCGCTGCTCGCGCAGGCGATGATCGCGGCGGTCAGCCTGGAACGCGAACACGCCTTCGAAGCGGTCCTCAAGCTCGGCGGCAATCCGAACCAGATCAAGGTCAACAATCAGGTCCCGCTCGTCTTCCACCTGATCGACAGGAATCTTGACAGGTTTATCGCGCTGTGCAAAAATGCCTCGACTCCGCTCGACCTGAAGGAGAAACATCCGGCTTCCAAGCTCACGCCCATGCTTTATGCCGCGTCCAGAGCGAAGACGACGCCGGCCGTGATACAGGCATTGGTCAAGGTCGGGGCCGGCGCGAACACCAAAGGCGCGAAGAACAAGACCGCGCTCATGTACGCCGCAGAATGTGGAAACACCGCGGTCGTCGACGCCCTGCTGAAAGCCGGAGCCGACCCGAAGGCGGAAGACGCCAGCGGCAAGACCTATAAGGATTACAAGAAGTAATCCATCTTTTCTCCTCGTTTCTGTTCCTTTTTGCCTCAAAACAAAGTGCATGCAACATTGAACCTTTTTGAGGCGGAACTCTTTTCGCCGCGACTCTTTTTAAGCATATTTTGCGGAGTTTTTTCCCGCTGGACGGCTTGAATAATCCGCCGGGACGGTGTATCGTTATGCTCCGGCGCGCCCGAATCACGGGCCGCGGCCGGGGATTCATCCAAAACAAAGGGGGTAACGATGAACAACGAAGAAAAACAAATCTGCACCGATTCCGGATGCAACTGCAAGGGAATGGGGCTGGACCAGAAGACCTGCGACGAGATCGTGCACCATCTGCGGCGCGCGTACTGCGACGAATGGCTCGCGTATCTGCAGTACTGGACCGCGGCACAGGTCGTCATGGGCTTCATGCGCCCGAAAATGTCCTGCGAACTCATGGAACACGCCAACGAGGAGCTGGAACACGCCCGGATGCTCGCGGACCGCATCCAGACGCTCTGCGGCGAGATCCCGCTCACGCCCCAGGAACTCCTGGAGAACTGCAACTGCGCGTACGTGGCTCCGTCCGACCCGTGCGGCTACCGGATCATGTGCCAGTCCATCGCGTCCGAACGCTGCGCGATCGCGGTCTACAACCGGATCCTGAAGACGATCGGCGACCGCGACCCGGTGACGAGCCGCATCATCCTCGAAATCCTCGAAGACGAGGAGGAACACGAATTCGAGTTCCGCCAGATCAAGGAGGACATCGACGCCAGCCGCGAGGCGCTCGGCCTGGGCAAGACGCAGATGAAGTGAGCCTCCGCTCCGGAATGCCGGAACGAAAAAGGACGCACCGGAAACCCGGTGCGTCCGAATTGCGTTTGTGTGCGTGAAAGGCGAGGGGATCAGCCCTTCGTCGCGCCGCTGGTCAGGCCTGCCACGAATTCCTTCTGCAGGATGAAGAAGAGAATGGCGGGCGGGATGATGGCGAGCAGCGTGCCGGCGAGGAAGATGCCGTATTCCTGCACGTACAGACCGATGTACTGGTTCAGCACGACTGGCAGCGGCAGCTTGGACTGCGTCTGCACGAAGATCTGCGGCTGGAGGAACGCATTCCATGTGCCGAGGAACGTGATGAGGCAGTAGGCGGCCGTCACGGGGCGCACGAGCGGAAGCGTGATCTCCCAGTAGATGCGGAACTCGCTGGCGCCGTCGACGCGGGCGGATTCCAGCAGGCTGGTCGGAACGCCGACCATCGCCTGGCGGAACAGGAAGATGCCGAACACGGTGATCGCGCCGGGGATGATCAGGGCGAGATAGGAGTCCATCCAGCCGAACTTGTAGATCATCTCGAAGAGAGGCGCGAGGAAAAGCATGCTCGGGAACATCATGGAACCGATCATGATGAACGCGATGATGTTTCTGCCGCGGAAGCGGTATTTCGCCAGTGCATAACCCGCCATCGACGAGAGGAAGATGTTGATGGAGGTGATGGTGCAGGACAGGAAAATCGAGTTCACGATGTACTGCCAGAAATAGACCGGCCCCTGCGGGGAGTTGTAGACCTCCGTGAGCAGGCGGCGGAAGTTTTCCATGTTCAGCGAACCGTCGAACCAGTGGTCCACCGGCGGCAGGAACGTGTACTGCATCATGATCGTCTTGTCCTTGAACGCGCTGCAGATGAGCCAGATGAACGGCGTCAGCGTGAGGAAGGCGGCGATGCAGAGCAGGACGACGCGAAGGTAGGCGGGGGCGATCTTCCAGCCCTTGCCGGGGATCAGGCGAAGTGCAACGTAGATGACGGCTGCGGCGATCAAAACCCAATGTACAGTATGCATTTGTTGTGTCTCCTATTCCGTCAGTCCACGTCGTAAGCCCGCGTGACTTTGAGCTGAAATATGCTGATGGTGAAAATGATGACCGCCAGGACCCAGCCGATGGCGGCAGCGGTGCCCAGGTCGCCGACGTTGAAGCCCCAGTCGTAGAGGTAGCCGACGATGGTCAGCGCCGCGTTGTCCGGCCCGAATCCCTGGCCCTTCATCAAGGCGAACGGGAGTTCGAAGAGCTGGTAGGACCCGATCGTACTCATGATGACGACGAAGATCGCGATGGGCTTGATCTGCGGCAGCGTGATGTGCAGGAAGGTCTGCCAGGAGCTGGCGCCGTCGATCTGCGCCGCCTCGATCAGCTGCTTGTCGACCGACTGCAGCCCGGCGAGGAAGTAGATCATGTTGTAGCCCACGTACATCCACAGGGAAATGATGATGAGGGCGGGCAGAAGCAGGTCGGGGTTCTGGAGCCACTGTTCTTCAAGACCCCAGCCGATAAGCGCCTGGAGCCCCTTGTTGAAGAGGCCGTAGTGCGGGGTGAAGATCACGGCGAACATCACGCCGACGAAGATCTGGCCGACGAGGTTCGGGCTGAAGATCATCAGGCGGAACGCGCCCTTCATGCGGCTGTTGCTGTTGTTCAGCAGCATGGCAAGCCCCAGCGCGATCGGCAGCTGGATGCAGATGGACGCGATGGCGTAGATGGTGGTGTTGGTCAGCGCCTTGTAGAACATCGGGTCGGTGAAGACGAACTTGAAGTTGCCGAGTCCGACGAACACGGACGCCTGCGGACCGTCGGTCTGGTGGAACGCCAGCCAGCCGGCGTAGAGCAGCGGATACACGAAGAACACCGCCGCGTAAAGAAGGTAGGGCGCAAGGAACATCCATGGCGCCAGGGGATGGCGGTCGGGGCCGCCTTTCTTTTTTTGAATATTGGCAGACATTTCTGTTATTGCTCCTGTTCACTCTTGGTTTCGTCGGCGGCTTTGGCTGCTGCGGCAGCTTTGGCAGCGGCGGCCTTTTCGGCATCGCGGGAGAGGAAGACGTTGCGCGCCACGAGACTGCGGACGTAGTCGGCATTCTCCTTGAGCTTCTTCTCGATCAGCTCCTTCAAGCCTTCGTCGCCGTTCTTCAGGTAATGCTCGCGCGCGGCGTAATAGACGTTGAGCAACTGCGTCTCGGCCTGGGTGGTGTACGCCGTGACGTAGCGCGGCGGCGTGCCGTCCGCCTGGGAGGCGTACATTTCGCCGATGGAAACGTAGTCGGCGACGAGTTCGCCGGTCGCCGGATCGTGGAACATGTGCTTGTAGAAATCGCTCTTCTGCTTGAACTCGGGGAGTTCCCAGGAGGCCTTGATCGGCGGAACGATGTTCGTGAGGAGGAACCGCTCGCCGAGGTCCTCGGTCTTCGTATAGAGGTACTTCGCGAACTTCCAGGCGAGTTCCTGGTTCTTGCTGTGCTTGGTGATGGCAAGTCCGGTGCCGCCCCAGGTGCCGGTCTTGTAGGTGCCGGGCAGCTGGTTGCCGTTCTCGTCCGCCCAGACGGGCATCGGCATGAGTGCCAGGTTGCCTTTCTGGCGCGGGTTATCCAGCATGAACTGGGCGGTGCGCCAGTCGGGGGTGAAGAAGAACAGGTCGAGGCCTTCGTTCATCGCCTGGTAGAAGTTCTGGCCGTCGCCGGCGGGGAACGCGATGCGCGTCTTGCCGCTGGTCTGATGGACGAACCAGACGATCACGTCGGCGACGCCGGGCTTGTCGAACGCGACGTTGCCGTAGGCGTCGAAGAGGTCGAACCCGTGCTGGGAGAGCAGGATGATCAGGCTGATCATGCTGTCGTCGGCCATGTCGATCATGTACCGCTTCTGCGGGATCGTGATGCGCTGGCCTTCCTTCACGAAGTCGTCCCACGTCTTCAGCTTCGTCACGTCGATGCCGAGTTCCTTGATCAGGTCGACGCGGTAGCAGAGGCAGGACGGGTGGACGTCGTGGGGGAGCGCGAAGATATGTTCGCGGCTGGACCAGAGGGGATAGCGGGTCTGGACCATGTTTTTGGGATCAAGAAGGCCGTCTTCGCGCAGACGCTCGGTGAGGTCGACGAAGCCGACGTTTTCGAGCGGGCCGCGCGTGAAGTAGCCGATGGTTCCTTCGAGGATCTCGACAACGTCCGGGACGTCGCAGCCGGTCTGCATGGCGGACTGCAGGCGGCTCATCAGGACTTCCTTCTGGACGCGCTGGAGAACGACCTTGCAGTTGTTCTCCTTGTTGAATTGGTCGATGGCCTTCTGATAGGGTTTGACGTGAATTTCGGCCTGGATAGCCAGGATCAGGTCGGGTCTGCTTTCCGTTTCACGAAGTCTCATCCCGACGAACACAATACCGGAGATGATTGCAATGACCAGAATGACAAACGGGGCTTTACCGAATGGATATATGTTTCTCATTGATGACTCCTCAATGGTACGGTCATGACACCGAGGGCATCATGACCATTGCAATTCCTCCGGATTTCGTTACCGTTTCACCTGAACGTTGTCGAGGCCGCACATCTGCATGATGCTGTCGAGGTCGCCGGTGCTCTGGGAGGCCGGATTGTCGGCGGGCTTGATGCGGGCCGCGAGCGTGATGGCGATCGAGAGCGCGCGGACGCTGTTCACGATGAACTGCTTGCGGCATCCGATCTGGTCATTGAGGTCGCCCTCGGCACGGAGCATGTGGCAGTCGAATTCCACGATGCCCTTCCAGCCGATCTGCTGGAGCGCGTTGAACATGAAGACGGTCTCCTTGAGTCCTTCCGGTCCGATCAGCGGCGGGAAGTCATTGTCGAACTGCGCCTTGATCTGGCTGCCGAAATGCAGGAATTTGAGCTTGTTCATGCTGCAGAGATAGCTGACCGTCATGACGGAGTTCAGCAGAGCCATGCTCTCGTGCTGGAGCAGTTCGGGGTTGACGCCCCAGAAATCCGGCTTCTTGAGCATGCCGAAAATGAATCCGACGGCGTGGCCGCTGGTGGGGAGGAACATCTGGCCGCGGGGCTCGTTCGGCTTCGGTTCGACCGTGGCGCCCTTGTAGTTCGTCAGGCCCTGCGCTTCGATGTAGTCGGTCACGTGGTTGAGGCCGTCGGCAAGCCAGGTGTAGACTTCAGCCCACTTCGTGATCGCGGGGACTTCGAAGCCGTCACGGGCGACCCAGTAGGTGTAGTAGTCCGCGCCGAGGAACGCGCCGATGCGGAGGGTGCGCTCGACCTTCTTCGCGGCGAGTTTGCGGAGTTCGGGATCAGGATTGCAGAGGCCGCCGTCGCGGAAGATCTTGTTGCCATGGAGGCTGCAGGTCATCGTGTTGAACTTGATGCCGGCGCCGTCGAGGATGGATTTGATCTCGCGGAGGATCTTGCTGGTCTCGCTGTTCGGATCCAGGTCGTCGTCCGGATTCGCGGGATCCCACGGCACGAGGTCGTCGTCGTGCGCGCTGGTGGCTTCGATGAGGCCTTCACCGGCAGCCCAGGCGAGGATTTTTGCGACTTCGATCGAGCTGATCTTGTCAAGGACGGAGCCTCCGAACGGGTCGGACAGCGGGTTGCCAACGCACCAGAAGGGCATTGAACGGCGGGTGACGCAGTACTGATTGAATTCCATTTGTATAACTCCTTATAGAACCGTAAAAAGGAAAAAACGGTCCCGGTTGATTTGCAAACACAGTCTCCGGTTGAGGCTGATTTAACTCTATTACTATAGCACGTCAAATCGAAATTTAAACGTTGTTTGCGGTCGATAGTATGGACTTTTTGTTAATTAACATTGACTTTTTGACATCCGGCATACAGTATTTTCGAGAATAAAATAAATTTGCCGTCCCGAATGGATCTGGTACAGGCAAAGACAGGTTCCCCGGACAATCCGGTTTCAGGAAAAAAAGCCCGGCAGGGGAACCGTGATTCCGATGCCGGGCAAGTCAGTCTGAAACGGACCGCTTATTTCTTCTTAGCGGCTTTCTTTGCCGGGGCTTTTGCCGCGGGCTTGGCAGGAACTTTCTTAGCCGGAGTAGGCTTGGCGGCGGGTTTCGCCGGAGCTTTCTTAGCCGGGGCGACGGGCTTTGCCGGGGCTTTCGCAACAGGCTTGACAGCGGGCTTTGCCGGAGCCGTCTTCGCAGGAGCGGGAGCGGCTTTCTTCGCAGGAGCAACAGCCTTCGCCGGAGCCTTGGAATCGGCATTTGCCGGAGCAGGCTTCGCGGCGGGCTTTGCTTCGGCCTTCTTCGCGGGGGCAGGCTTTTCAGCAGGCTTCGCGGCGGGCTTCGCTTCGGCCTTCTTCGCGGGGGCAGGCTTTTCAGCAGGCTTCGCGGCGGGCTTCGCTTCGGCCTTCTTCGCGGGGGCAGGCTTTTCAGCGGGCTTCGCGGCGGGCTTCGCTTCGGCCTTCTTCGCGGGGGCAGGCTTTTCAGCGGGCTTCGCGGCAGCCTTCGCGGGAGCCTTTTCGGCGGGCTTGGCTTCCGTCTTCTTCGCGGGAGCCTTTTCGGCGGGCTTGGCTTCCGTCTTCTTCGCGGGAGCCTTTTCGGCGGGCTTCGCTTCCGCTTTCTTGACGGGCGAGGGCTTCACGGGAGTCAGCTTGGTCGGGGTAAGGTTGATAAAGTATACACTGTTCGTCTGGAGCGGCATCGTGAGCGTGACCATGCCGTCGACCTTGATGCCGGACTGGAACACCGGTTCCATGGCGGAGTTCTTCTTGATCTCCTCCACGTCCTCACGGGTGAGGTCGGACGGCGCGCCGGCGTTCAGCCAGAGCGTGTACGGATCGTTCTGCTGGAACCCGATCATGTAGACCTTGACGTCGTATTCGCCGGCGGGGAGGTGATGCAGCACGACGGACGCCTCGCCCTTGTTCGTGGCGGGGACGGTCTTGAAGAAGAAATCCTGGTTGCTGACCTTGCCGCCGTCGGTGGGGTGCGTGAGATCCCAGAAGAGGACCTGCACGCCGCCCTTTTCGTCGCGG
>JAFSZN010000017.1 GCA_017455665.1 Lentisphaeria bacterium | reverse complement strand
GCGTTCACGCAGGAGACGCCGACGCCGTGGAGGCCGCCGGACACCTTGTAGGCGTTGTGGTCGAACTTGCCGCCGGCGTGCAGCACGGTCATCACGACTTCGACGGCCGGGATGCCGAGCTCCTTGTGGATGTCGACCGGGATGCCGCGTCCGTCATCGCTGACGCGGATACAGTTGTCCGGGAGGATGGTCACAGAGACCTTCGATGCGAATCCGGCGAGCGCTTCGTCGATACTGTTGTCGACGACTTCGTAGACCAGGTGGTGCAGACCGCGCTGGGACGTGTCGCCGATGTACATGCTGGGACGCTTGCGGACGGCCTCCAGGCCATCAAGAACGGTGATCTCGTCCGCGGTATAGTCTTCCGGATTGCGGTCTTCGGACTGCGACGTGAATTTGCTGTCCACACTGGATTCGTTGTTGACGGAGCGCGGCGGCTCCGGTTTCCGGGGTTCCCCGGGTTTCGCGGCGGTCTCCGGCGCTGCGGCTGCGGTCTCCGGCGCGGCGGACACGGGATTCTCCGCGGGGGTTTCAGGTGCCTGGGAGGTGATTTCGTCTTCGGACATTGGATTCTCCATAAGTTGCGGCCGGGACAGACATGGTGGCCCGGACGCGGGTTCTTTTTGTTGACAGTCTTACTATATAATATACACCTTTCAGCCTCTTTTTTCAAGCGCGTACGCGTATACGCGCGAAGAAAACCCCTTTTTTTTCAAAAAAAAATCCGCTCGACGAATTCGCCCCCATCCTCGGAAAGAAAAAGAGAAAAGGATCACGGGCGCAGAATCTGTCACAATCATTTTGAATTAGCAAATATTGCATTTGATCCGCAAAGACAAAAAGAGACCGGACACACAGCCCGACATTGAGATCGGGAGGTGTCAGGTCTCTTCAGGGATGCTGCCGCCTGTTCAGGCGGCTGGACCGCGGAAATTATTCCGGGTTGAAATCGGACTTGGAAACGCCGCAGACAGGGCAGACCCAGTCTTCCGGGACGTCTTCCCAGGCGGTTCCGGGCGCGATTCCGCTGTCGGGGTCGCCGACGGCGGGATCATAGACATAACCGCAGACGCTGCAAACATACTTTTTCATGACGGAGATTCCTTTCTTGTTCGAACGTGGTTATTGAGCGGAGCGCGCGAGCAGGGCGTCGCCGACGGCTTTGCCGAGGGCCGCGCACTGGTCAAGCGCCGCCGCTGTGGGTACGTATTTGACCTTCAGGCCGGGCGCGACGAGTTCGACGCCGGCGCCTTTCAGGTACTCTTCGATCTTCGCGACGGATTCGCCGCTCCAGCCGAAGGAGCCGAACGCCGCACCGATCATGTTCTTGGGACGGAGGCCGCGGAGGTAGGTCAGGACGTCCGCCGTACGGGGGTAGAGGTCGTTGTTGATGGTGGGGGAGCCGACGACGAGCGCGGACGCCTTCAGCATGGCCGCGGCGGCATCGCTGCGGGTGCAGGAGGCGAGGCAGAGGACCTGCACGCCGCATCCGGTCTCGCGGATGGCGTCGGCGATCGCGAACGCCATGGTCTCGGTGCTGTGCCACATGGTGTCGTAGAGCACGAGTGCGGCGGGCTTGACTGCCTGTTCGGCGAATTCCTTGTACCACGCCAGCGGCGTGCCCAGCATGTCGCCGCGCCACAGCGGGCCGTGGTCGGGCGCGATGACCGCGACTTCGAGGCCGAGCCCGGGGAAGGCTTCGAGGAGCTTCAGGACCTGCGGCGAGTACGGCAGCAGGATGTTCGCGTAGTAGCGTTCGGCCTCCTCGCGCATGGTGGGCAGGTCGTTTTCGTCCGCGAAGATCTTCGCCACGGCGTAGTGCATGCCGAAGCCGTCCTGCGAGAAGAGCACGTTGTCGCCGGTGAGGAAGCTGAACATGCTGTCCGGCCAGTGGAGCATGCGCGTCTCGACGAACTTGAGCGAGCTTGCGCCGAGTTCGATGGAGTCGCCGCTCTTTACGGGCTTGATCTTGCCGGCGAGGTCGTGGAAGTGGGCTTCGAGCGCCTTCACGCCGAGGGTGGAGGCGTAGACGGCGGACGGATTCACGCGGGCGATGGTCTGCGGCAGCGCGCCGGAGTGGTCCATTTCCGCGTGGTTGGAGACGATGATGTCGATCTTCGCGGGGTCGACGACGGATGCGATGCGCTCCATCATCTCGCCGAAGAACGGCGCCTTGACCGTGTCGATGAGCGTGATGTGTTCGTCCATGACGAGGAACGCGTTGTAGGTGGAGCCGCGGCGCGTGGTGTAGCCGTGGAACTCCTTGAGCTGCCAGTCGATCGCGCCGACCCACCAGACTTTGGGGGAGATCTGAATCGCTTTCATCATATTGATGCGGGTGTCCTTTCGTGAGGGTATGTTGAGGATGTTTTGAGGTTACGGAATCGTGAAGGCCCAGAGGCCGTGGAGATTGCAGTATTCGCGGAGCACGAGGCCGCTGCGGTACACGACGGGAAAGAGCGCCTCCGGCGCTTCGCCCGGCTTCAGGTATTTGCGGTAGACGCGGTCGTCGGCGATGACCTCGATCCACATGATGTAATGCGCCTCCGTCATCGGATGCGCCACCGCGCCGACCGTGACCTTGATCTGGCCGCCGTCGGCCTGAACCGCCACCGGGACATGTTTCTCGCCCGCGCCGTCGGAATGGTTTTCGACCAGTTGCGTCAGAGCGCGTCCGCAGCAGGCCGGAATGCATTCATCACCCTTTTCGCAGGGCTGAAGCGCCTCGAAGACCACGCCGCACTCGGCGCATTTCCAGATCGTGTTCGGTTCTCTCATCGTTGTTTCCCACTCGTTGTTGCCGATTCCGGACACGCCGTTTCCCCGGCGGCGAATCCGCCCGGAATCTTCTCGTGTCCTCTTCTTCCGTTACTTTATCACGTGCGTGCGGAAAATGCAAGCGCGCAAGTGGAAAAAAAGAGAAAAAACGCACGGGAAAGCGGCATCGTCAGGACGCCTCGACGGCAGACGCGCGTCATCCGCCGCCGCTGAAAAGAAGAACCCCGCCGGACCGGAGCCCGACGGGGGAAAGGATCGTAATGAAGCGAAGCGCGGATTATTTGTTGTCCCTGGAGTTCGACTGGGGCATGGTCGGCGGACCGCCGAAACCGGGGCCTCCGAAACCGCCCATGCCGCCCGCGCCGGGAATGCCGGGTACGCCGCCGCCCATGCCGCCCATGCCACCGGGACCGCCGCCGAAACCACCGCCGAAACCGCCGCCCATTCCGCCGGGCCCGCCGCCGAAACCGGACGCGCCGCCCTGCTGACCGCGGTTGTTTCTGCCGCCGCCCTGCTGACCGCCACGGCCGTTTCTGCCGTTGGAATCGTCCTCGGAGATCTTGTTGCGGGCGTCCTGTTCGTTCCGTTTACGGAGGGCCTCCTCGTAGGTGGGTTTCCTGTCGGGATTCAGGTAGTCCGCGACGGTGGAATCGATGAAGATGTCGGCGTTTTTCACGCGTTCCTCGTGCTGTTTCTTGAGAATGGCGAGGCGTTCCTGCGCGGACGTGATGACCTCTTCTGTCTCGGCGATCTGGCGTTCCGCGGACCTGTTGTAGGTATCGAACCGCCCGGCGATCAGCTCGTGGAGCTCTTTTCTGATCTTGTCTTTTTCGGCGTTGCTGGATGCCTTGAAATACTTTTCACGGAGCTCAATTGCGG
>JAFSZN010000016.1 GCA_017455665.1 Lentisphaeria bacterium | reverse complement strand
GTGTGTACACGCGGCAGTGGCGGTCCAGGCCGTTCATCTCGGACCAGTAGCGGCAATGGCGCACCTGGCCGTGCTTGATGTCCTTGTTGAAGTGGTAGTAGGCGGCCTCCGCCTCGTCCTCGGGGATCTCGATGCCGGACATCTCGGTGCTGCATCCGTAGAACGCCTCGCTGCCGTAGTCGAACGCCTTGTTGCCGTCCACTGTGTAGCTGAAATAGTGGAAGCCCTCCACCAGCGGATCCGTCGTGACGGACCACCAGCCGCCCTGGTCCTTCTTCAGGTCGTAGGTCTTGCCTTCCTGCGAGATCGTGACCTTCTGCGCGCCCGGAGCCTGCATGCGGAAGAACGCCTGCTTGGTCTTCGGGTTGACCGCAGGGAATTCGGAGTTGTAGATGTTCGTTTCCGCCGGGACGAATCCCTCGGGGAGCGCGGAGCGTGCCGGGCCGCCGAAGCCGCCGAAGCCGCCGAACTGGGCGAAAGCGGCAGTCGTCAGGAGGATCGCGCCGGCCGCGATGCAGGTCTTTTTCATTTCCATAGTGAAAATCCTTGTTTTTGAGGTTGTTTGTTGTCGGAATGAAAAGTATTTTCCAGTAAAGTACATTGAAAAGGCGGTTTTGTCAATCCTGCGAATACGGTTTTTGCGAAAAAACACATGCTTTTCGCGTTTTGTGCATGAACGCCGGTTTTCCGGGGGCGCTTCCTTTGCCGGATGTGCTTCCGAAAACAAAAAAAGCCGTTCCGAAGCGGAAAATCTTACTTTCCGATGCAGAACCGGGAGAAGATCTCGTCGAGGACGTCCGGCGTGGCGGTCTCGCCTGTGATGCAGCCGATCAGCTCGGCGGCGGTGCGGAGCGAACTCCCGGCAAGCTCCCACGATCCCGCGCGCACGCATTCGCAGGCGGCGCCGAGGTGGTTCGCCGCCTGTTCGAGCAGCGCGGCATGACGTTCGGAGACGACGGCGTCGCCGGACTGCGCGGCGGGCGGCATGCCGTTCCAGGCGGTTTCTTCGAGGCGGCGGAACAGGCGGTCGATGCCGTCGCCGGTCCGGGCGGAAATATGCTCGAAAACGGGCCCGGCGGCTTCATGGTCCGGATCCGCGTTTCCCGTCGCATGCGCCCGGTCAAGCTCATCCGGCGGCAGAGACGCGCCGTCCATTTTGTTCCAGCAGGGGATGAACTTGCCGCGCACTGCGGATTTTGCCTTGTTCATGGCTTCGAATTGAGCGGGAAAACTTTCCGGCGGAGCGGAGGCGTCCAGCAGCCACAAAACAATATCGGCGGTCCCCAATGACTGCTGCGAACGCTCCATGCCCATCGCCTCGACCGGATCGGCGTCTCCCGCCTCGCGCAATCCGGCGGTGTCGGTCACGCGGAACGGGATGCCGCCGATGGAGACGGATTCCTCCAGCGTGTCGCGCGTGGTGCCGGGGATGGGCGTGACGATGGCGCGGTCGTAGCCGAGCATGCGGTTGAGCAGGCTGGATTTCCCGGCGTTCGGCGGTCCCGCGATGACCAGGGAAACGCCGTCGCGGATAAGCGTGCCCGTGCGCGCCGTGAGCGCAAGTTTGACAGCCTGTTCCCTCAGTGAAATGATCTGGGCGCACAGTGTTTCCGGCGGCATCCAGTCGAGGTCCTCCTCGGAGAAATCGAGGCGGGATTCGCATTCGGAGAGCAGGCGGACGACTTCCGAGCGGATTTCGCGGACGGCCGACCCGACCGAACCGTTGAGCTGGCGTTCGGCGAGAAGCCCGGCGCGTTCGCTGCCCGCGTTGATCAGGTCGAGGACGCCCTCCGCCTGCGTCAGGTCGAGCTTGCCGTTGAGGAACGCCCGCCGCGTGAATTCGCCGTTCTGCGCGAGCCGTGCGCCTGCCTGAAGCACCAGCCGGAGCGCGCGCCGCGCGGCGAAACTTCCGCCATGGCAGTGGATCTCCGCCACGTCCTCGCCCGTGAAGCTGTGCGGCCCCGGCATGAAGACCGCAAGCGATGGCTCGCCGGCGCCGGGTCCCGTTTCCGGCGAACCGGACACGATGTGCCCGTACAGCATCACGCGCGGGAAGTCCGGTCCTGGCATGCGTTTGCCGTGCCAGACCTTGCGGACCACGCCAAGAGCGCGCGGCCCGGAAATCCGGATGATACTGACCGCGCCGCCGGTTCCGGTGCAGATCGCGGCGATCGTATCGTTTTCATGCTCAAACAAGGCGGGAGACTCCAAAAAAATGAAAAAAAGAATAGCGCGGGACTTGATTTTCCCGCATTTCGGTGGTAGTGTTATATTTATATTATACACCGCGAAGATGCATTTTTCAACCCCATGAGGAGGTTTCTTACTTATGGACATCGTCAAAAAGACCTTGAAAGACGTCCCGGCAGGGACCAAGTCTGCCTACACCAAGGCGCTGCAGGTCATGAACCAGAACAACCTGGAATATGCGATCACGCTTTTCAAGGAAATCGTGCAGTTCGACCCCGGATTCCTCGATGCGCGCGAAAAACTCCGCAAGTGCGAACGCGACTACTTCGCGAAAATGAGTGCCGTCGCCAAGGCACTGTCCACGGTCAAGGCGCTGAGCCATGTCATGAAGGGCAACATGCTGAAGGCGAAGAAGCCGAAAGAGGCGATGAACGAGGCGGAAGACGCCCTTGCGTTCAATATCTTCAATCCCGCCGCGCTCACGCTGCTTGCCGAATCCGCCAAGAAGCTCAACGCGATGTTCATCGCCGTGGAAGCCTACGAACTCCTCGTCGAAAAGGACGACAAGAACGAAGCAAACATCGTGAAGCTCGGCGAATACTACAAGGCCGACGGGCAGGGCATCAAATACCTCACCATCTGCCAGAAGCTCGCCGACAAGTATCCCGGCGACCTCGAAAAGCTCGCGCTCCTGCGTGAAGCCGCCGCCCTCGCCTCCATGGAAAAGGGCAAGTGGGGCCAGGGCGGAGAGTCCGACTTCAAGAAGAACCTCAACAAGAGCAATACGGACCAGGGCGACCGCATCATCCGCGCCGAGGACGATATCCGCGAGATGATCGAAAAATACTCCAAGGAGATCGCCGAAGGCAACGAGTCCATCGACACCCGCCGCCGCCTCGCCGAACTCTACCTCCGCGCAGAGGAATACGAAAAGGCGATCGAGGCGTACAACTGGATCGTCGAAAAGATGGGCACGCTCGACCCCGCCATCGACAAGGCGATCGAAAAGGCGAACACCGCCATCTCGAAGCGCAAGGTCGAACAGATGAAGGCGGAAGGCCGCCCGCAGGAAGAGATCGACGCCGAGATCAAGGCGAACTACGATTACCGCATGGAACGCTTCCAGGATCGCATCCGCCTTTACCCGAACGACCTCCAGATTCGCTTCGAATACGCCGAACTCCTCTGGGAAGGCGGCGCGGTCGACGAAGCCCTGGAACAGTTCCAGATCGCCCAGCGCAATCCGCAGCACCGCCTGATCGCCATCGTCTACCTCGGCCGCTGCTTCGCCGCCAAGAACCAGTTCGATATGGCAATCGAGCAGTTCAACCGCGCTCTCGAAGACATGCCCACCATGAACGCCGACAAGATGTTCACCCTGTACCACCTGGGCTGCACCTACGACGCCATGGGCAAGAAGAAAGAGGCGCTCGACTGCTTCAAGCAGATCTATGCCGTCGACATCAAGTACCTCGACGTTGCCGAACGCATCAACAAATTCTACGAGGAAAACAAGTAACGATTCGCGCCGCCCGGCGGGACCGCTGAACAACGTTCCGCCGGCGCATCCGCGCCCGTTATGTGCCGCCCGCCGGGAATCCGCATTCCGCATCGGTCCGGCGTCCGGCTCTTCGAAAAGCATCGGTCTCCCGCCGGTGCTTTTTTATGTCTTTTTGGGGGAAGGTTTTCGGGTTTTATGTCTTTCCGGCCTTGTATTTTTCCGATGGATGAAATATAGTATAAAAAGATTTTGACGATGTCGGGGCGGAACCGGAAACTGTTTGAGGATCAACAAGCCCGCCGGACCCGGCGGAAACCATGTGTAAACATTGCGGAGGACAGGCGATGAGAGCGTTCGAAAGACTGACGGCAGGCGTCCTGTGCGCTGTTGCTGTTTTCCTTGCTCCCGCCGTATCCGCGCAGATGCGGCCGGACGATATGCCGCGCGAGGCCGACGCCGATGCCTGTCTCCGCACAGCGGACCTTGTGAACCTGCTGCGGATGGTCATGGACCCTTCTCCCTCTCCGGTCCTTGCGTCGCCCGCCGACCGTGCTGTGTCGATTCGGACCGGGCAGACCCCCGTGGGCTCCGCTTCGCCGCAGGTCGTAACGGTCCTGCCGGACGTCATCCTGCCTGCCATCGCGGTCCCGGAAGAGGATGCCGATGTGGCGGACGATTCCGTGGTTGAGACGAAGCCGGACGATCCCGCACCGGTCCGGGTCGTGATCGCGCCGGGAGAGGAATTCTATTCCGACAAGCACCCTCCGTTCCATTACGCTTTCTTTTTCGGCGAATATGTCCCGTACTACAAGGGCTGGTACTACTATTCCGACATGTGGTACTGGGGACGACGCGCTCCGCGTCCGCCGGAACCGCCCGGCTGGATCCCGCCGCCGCGTCCGCCGCGTCCCGCCGGAGACCGTCCGGATCCTGGTCCGCCGCCACCGCCGCATCGGGAGGAGATCGCCCGCGACGATGGGAACAGGACTGGCTCTGCCGTCCGTTCCGGCGTTTCCTCTTCACGTTCTCAGAGCAGCACGTTGCCTGTTGTCCCAAGCCGGCATCGCGTTCCCCGTGAGGTCGAAACAGAAACCGGGCCTTTGCCGAAAGACACCCGGATCCCGGTTTCGGCAAATCAGCACCGGATCTCGGGCGCGGCGGCACGGCAGATCACTCTTCCGCAGAAAAACAGCAATATCCCGGTCGCGCCGGGCGCGCATCGCATCCCGCGCAAAAACGACCGCTGATTGATTCCGTTCGCAACACCGGCATCCGTCTCAGGCGGTCCGTCTGTACGGCTCTGCCGCGAGATTCTGAATGTCCCGGTTCAGCGTTTTTCCTCGTCGGTCCATTTGCTGAACGGATGCCGGACGAGGCGGGAATTGCGGAACCTGGGTTCGCCGGAGACCTCTCGTCCGAGCCAGGGCGGAGCCGGGAATTCCCGGTCGGGGGCGTCGAGTTCGATCTCTGCGACGACCAGTCCGGCGTTCAGCCCGGCGAATTCGTCGACTTCCCACGTGAACCCGCCGAACGGCACATACCAGCGGCGTTTGACGATGACGGGCTTGGCGCAGAACCCGGAAAGGAAGGCGACCGCGTCCTCGACGGGGATGGGATACTCGTATTCGGCGCGGGAAATGCCCGAGACCGGGCCTTTGATCGTCAGGCGCGCCTTGTCGCCTGCGATGCGTGCGCGGACCGTTACGCCGTCGCCCGTGGGGAAATACCCCTGCTGAAAATCTTTGAATGAGGTTGCGGTGTCTTTCCAGGAAAGGTCTTTGACGAGGAATTTGCGTTCGATTTCAAGAGGCATGGGAGGAGAGGCTTTCTGCTGCGGACGGGAAAAGGGAGCGGGGACAGACCGGTGGTTAGAACGCCGGAAGTTTGGGCTTGGGACGGTAGGTCTTCGGCGGCATGGCGGAGATCTTGCCCGCGATGATGTCTGCGACGGCTTCGCCCTGGTCCTTCGAGGCGAGCCAGAGTCCGGTGACCACGCCGTTCAGTTCGGCGCAATCGCCGGCTGCATAGACGTCCGGCGCGGTAGTCCGGAGCGCATCGTCCACGATGATCCCGCGGTTGCATGCCAGCCCGGCGTTCTTCGCGAGCTCGAGGTTGGCGCGGATGCCGGCGGAAACGAGCACGAGCGAGGCGGGGACCTCCGTGCCGTCTTTGAGGAGAATCTGAGCGGAGGCGTCGTCGAACCGCTCGACCGCGGCGTCCGTATGGACCTTGAACCCGGCGTTCGTGAAGTTGGCGAGCAGCACGGCGGATTCCTCCTCGTTCATCTGAAGCGGGAGCAGGCGCGGCGCGGTCTCGATGATGGAGACTGCGAGTCCGCGTTTGTGGAGCGACCAGGCGGCTTCCAGCCCGAGCAGGCCGCCGCCGATGACCGCGGCGCTCTTTCCCGGTTCGCACAGCGCGACCAAGGCGTCGGCGTCCGGGAGTTCGCGCAGCACATGCACGCGCGGACTGGCGGAAAGGCCGGGGACCGGCGGCACGAACGCATGCGCGCCGACGGCGAGGACGAGGATGTCCCAGGAATATTCCCCCGCGACGGTCGTGAGCGTGTGCGCGGCGGGATCGACGGCGGTCACAGGTTCGCCGAGGTGAACCTCCGCGCCCCAGTCCGCCATCTGTTCGGGCGAGGACAGAATGAGCTTTTCGCGCGGAAGCGTGCCCGCGAGATATTCGGGGAGGCGCATTTTCGCATAGAACCCGACGGGCGCGGCATCGAAGAGCAGGATCTCGGCTTCGGGGAGATTGAGGCGAAGGCGTTTCACGGCGTAGGATCCGGCGGCTCCGGCTCCGCAGACTGCTATTTTCATAGGCTCCTCACGACAGGGTGGTTTGTTCTTGTGTCGAGGCGGAAAGCTCGTGTTCCCGGTGTTTCCGGGGCAACGGCATCCCCGTGCATCAATATAGCATTTCAACAACCGTTTTTCAAAGACGGCATGCCAAAAAAACAAAAAAACACATGCCGGGCGCAGGGAACGCCGCGACCGCCGGTTGAACCGGAAAAAGCATGAATGATCGCTGCTGTTTGTTCGTACGTAAATAGTTACGCATATTTGAAAAAGCCGGGATCCGCGTTATATTATCGGTGTGCGGAATTCCATGAAAAACCACCCGCATGACAACAAACCAAACGGGCATCTCTGCCGGCTCGTTCGATGGAGATGTCCGGAATCAAAAGGAGGGAATTATGCTCAAACTCGCCCGGTGCATCCCGCTGCTCGCGCTCGCCGTCCTGCCTCCGGCACTGTCCGGACAGACCGCGTCCGGCGGCGCGGACGACGCCTCGACCCAGACCCTGCGGTTCGTGCAGGACGACGCCCAGGACTACATGGTGTCGAAGATCTACCGCCTGAAATACATCCAGGCAAACGACATTACGCCGTTCGTGATGGGGATCGTGATGCGCTACAACATGAACTCGACCGTGAACTGCGTGGAGTACGGCGCGGACAACGCCCAGATGCTGACCGTGACATGCCCCGTCGAGATGATGCCGTACGTGGACGACTTTATCGCGAAGGCGGACCGGAACGTCCTGATCGACGGCAAGGTCCCCGGCGACATCGTGAAGGGGACCGGCATCACGCGCGCCGTCTACCGCCCGAAATACCGGTCCGGGCAGGCGCTGCTGAACGTTCTGGTCGATTCGCAGATCGGCGAAGGCGTGTACGGCAGCGTGTACGCCTGGGACCGCAACTCCAACCAGATCTACTGGAAGGACAACAGCTCGAACACGCAGTACGTGTACCAGTTCCTCGGCTACCTGGACCGCCCCGCGCCGCAGATCACGCTCACGTTCCAGCTCTATGAGGTCCGCGAAAGCACGTTCCGCGACCTCGGGATCGAGTACCTGGCGTGGAAGAACGGACCCGGCATGAACATCTTCCAGGTCGGTTTCGACGTCATCAATGTGACGTCCGCCGGGACCGCCGCGCTGAACACCATCACCGGGCCCGTCGGCGGGTTCCTCGCCGCGCCGCAGTTCGACGCGAGCTTCATCCGGCTCCTGGCGCAGCGCGGCCATGCGAAGGTCACGGACACCGCCTCGCTGACCGTGGCGAACTCCGACACGGAGAGCTATTCGCTCCAGTTCAATCCGCAGCTCCAGAACATCGTGAAGAGCGACAACGACGCCATGAGCGTGGTCGGCGACCAGCTCAAACTGCCCGCCGGGTTCTCCCAGGTCTCCCTGCAGGTGAACAGTCCGCTCGTCAACCTCCACTACGGCGAACCCCAGACCGGATACCCCGCGAGCGAGGCGTTCTCCGTAAACGACTACGCGCCCGGCGCGTACGCGGACATGGACGGCACGCTGTTCTTCGGCTACACCGTGCAGGCGGCGAACGCGGTCGAGCGCGCGGGCGACGGCACCGAGCTGATCGAAACGAGCGAGGTCTCCAGCGACGCGCTGATCCCGCTCAACGAGGAGGTCGTGCTCGGCCAGTGGGACAAGGAGCAGGACGTGGAGCAGACGATCGGCATCCCGTGGCTCTGCCGCATCCCGTACCTCAAATACCTCTTCAGCACCGTCACGACCAACCGCGAGACGACCCGCGTGTACCTCACCGTGACCGCGCGGATGCTGGACACCGCGAGCCCGCAAACGCTCGATTTCGAGACCGGCGAACTGAAGAAAGTCGAAAAAGCGGAAGGAGCCATGCAATGAACCGGATCAACCTCATTTCCATCTTCGCGGCGGGTTTTGTCTGCCTGCTGAATCTGAACGCAAATCTGCGCGCCGCCGACCTGCCCGGCGTGCCGCGCGACTCCAACTTCAACAACACCGGCGGATACGACGCCACGCGCATCGTGGCGCGCCTGAACGTGAACGTGGACCCCGGCACGAAGGTCGTGCATTTCATCCGCGACAACAACGACCCGCGCGTGGTCACGAAGACCTATCTGCTCCAGCACGTCGACCCGTACGAATTCCGCGACTATCTGCGCCAGATGGTCCAGACCAAGCGCGTCGGCAACTCCATGCTCCAGCAACAGTACCCGTCGAACACCGCCGCGCCGCCGTTCCTTGCCACCGAAAGCTCCGTCGAGCTCGGACCCGCCAACGCCCAGCCCGGCTACGCGCCGCCCGTCCAGCTCGGCAGCAACACCGCCGTCGAGTGCCT
>JAFSZN010000172.1 GCA_017455665.1 Lentisphaeria bacterium | reverse complement strand
TTCGAGGTAGCGCACGCCCTTCTCGGCGGTGCTGTACATCGTGCCGGTGATGGAGCGCAGCTGCTTGAGGTCCTCAAGCCCCGCGCCGATCGGCAGACCGCCCTCGGAGAACGCGGTCTGGGTGCGGCCGTAGACGATCTGGAGGAAGAGTTCGCGCATGGCGGTGTTGATGGCGTCGCAGACGAGGTCGGTGTTGAGCGCTTCGAGGAGCGTCTTGCCGGGGAGGATCTCGGCGGCCATGGCGGCGGAGTGGGTCATGCCGGAGCAGCCGATCGTTTCCACGAGGGCTTCCTGGATGATGCCGTCCTTGACGTTCAGCGTGAGCTTGCAGGCGCCCTGCTGGGGTGCGCACCAGCCGACGCCGTGCGTCAGACCGCAGATGTCCTTGATCTCTTTGGCTTTCGTCCACTTACCTTCCTGGGGGATCGGCGCGGGACCGTGTTTCGGACCCTTGGCGACGCACACCATCTGGTCCACTTCGTGCGTAAACTTCATTGTGTTTCTCCAGTTGTTGGGACGGCATCCCGCAGTGATCGTGGCAGGAGCCGCCGGTTCGGGTTAAACAAGTGCAGTCTAATAATATACCACGCGGGAAGCCTTTTTTCAATCCCGGCGGCGAAGAAATCGCGGCGAAGCGGACCGTTTTTTTATAGATTTTTCATGGGAATTTGACATTTCGGCCGGATGGATGTATATTAATATCTTAATCTTTTGTCGCACGCGCGGGCATTCCCCCGCTATTCCGCTGTGCCCGAATCATTGTGAAACCTACGGAGTCCGCATCCGATGAAGTTGAAATTCAACATTCCCGCCGCTTTCATTATCTTTTTCGTCCTTTATATGCTCCTGATCGGCGTACGGCCGCTCTATTCGCCGGACGAAGCCCGCTACGTCGAGATCCCGCGCGAGATGATCGCCGACCACGATTTCGTGACGCCGCGCCTGAATGGCGCGCGGTATTTCGAAAAGCCTGTCATGGGCTACTGGCTGATCGCGGGCGCGGTCCGCGTGTTCGGAGAAAACGCGTTCGCCGGGCGGTTCATGCCGGCGCTGTCGACCGGACTTGCCGCGCTGATCGTGCTGTTCCTGGCGATGAAGATGACGGGGAAGAAGGAGATCGGATTGTACGCGGCAGGTGTGTATCTGCTGATGCCTCTGGTCTTTATCGTCGGGACCAGTTGTACGCTGGACGCGATGTTCTCATTGTTCGTGACAGCGACCATCGCGGCGTTCTATTGCGCCGTGGAGGGATACGTTGCGAAAAAACGCCTGAACTGCGTGTTGTGGCTTCTGGCGACGGGAGCCGCCGCCGGATGCGCGTTCCTCACAAAAGGCTTTCTGGCGTTCGCACTGCCGGTCATGGCTGTGCTGCCGTGGATGGTCTGGGAGAAACGCTGGAAGGCGATCTTCACGCTTCCGTGGCTGCCGTTTGTCGTGGCCCTTGCCGTGATCGCGCCGTGGGGCATCCTGATCCACCGGGCGCAGCCGGATTTCTGGCGGTATTTCGTGATGGAGGAGCATTTTGCCCGATTCTTCGGCGGCGCCGAGGCGGAGCATCCGCACGGGTCGTTTTATTTCTTTGTGACTCTGCTCTGGGGCGCGGCCGAATGGTTCCTGCTGGCGCCTGCGATCGGATACGGCATTGTAAAGATCGACACCACGGGCGAAAAGAGATCCTGGTTCCGTTTCCTGCTCTGCTGGTTTGCCGGGCCGTTCCTGTTCCTGTCGGCATCAAGCGGAAAGCTCCCGACGTACATCCTGCCGTGTTTTCCGGCGCTTTCGATCATGATCTCCGCCGCCCTTTTCCGGTATTTCGAGGAGCGCCCGGACGGAAAGTGCAAGCTGTTCAATGTGCCGGTTCTGGTGTTCACTGTGGCGGGCGCGATTGCCGGAGCCGCGGCGCTGGTCGCGGTCCATTATGTCCTGCCGAAGTATTTCGATATCCGCGTCTATAACAAAAACGAGACATGGAAGATATTCATCCTGTTCAATGCGCTGGTCCTGAGCCTGCTGGCTCTGTTCGCGGCATTTTCGGAGAAAAAGCCGAGCCGGAAGCTTTCGTATTTTCTCTCGGCTGTCGTGCCGGTTTTTGTCGCATCGTACTTCACCCTGCCGCAGGCGATCAACGATGCGCGTTCCATGGATGCTTTTCTGGAAGAATGCCGGGACGAGATCACGCCCGACACCATTATCATCGCGCACGGCTCGAACCTGCATGCCATCTGTCTCGCGTACCACAGGAACGACCTGTATGTGATCTTTCCCGGCGAACTGACCTACGGGCTGACCTGCAAGGAGGCGGAAGAGAAGGACAAGATCCGCAACCAGGGCGTTACGAGGGTTCAGGAATTGCTTGACAGAAATCCGGACAGGAAGGTCGTAATGATCTTCCCCGCGGACCGGTATTACAGCCATAGCACCAGATTTTCCGTTCCGTTTCCTCCCGCCCTTGCGATCAAAAAGTCGATCCCCGACGATCCGGAAGACAAGAAAGCCAACGGACAGGTGCTGGTGCGGTTCCGGTAAAACAGGGGCATCCGCCGCCGTCAAATATCTTTCCCCATCAGGTCTGCTGTCAAAAAGAAACCCGGGCTCCTCGGTTCGAGGGGTCCGGGCTTTTTGTCGTTGCTTGTGCCGGGCGCGGCTTACTGATGCACCTCCGCCTGAAGCGCGGCGTCGTCCGCGAGGACTTTGTCGGCCTGTGCCTTGCGGAAGTCCTTCAGCTTCGCGGCGAGCGCGGCGTCGGACAGCGCGAGCATCTCGACGGCGAGCAGTGCGGCGTTCTTGCCGCCCGCGGAACCGGCGGTGACGGTCGCGACGGGGATCCCGGGGGGCATCTGCACCATGGCGAGCAGGGAATCCAGCCCGTTGAACGGCGCGGACGCCATCGGGATGCCGATGACGGGGAGCGTGGTGTGCGCGGCGATCACGCCCGCGAGGTGTGCCGCCATGCCGGCGGCGCAGATAAAGACTTTCGTGCCTTCGGCGGCGGCGTTTTTCGCGAGATCCGCCGCCTCGTCCGGGGTGCGGTGGGCGGAAAGGATCCTGGCGCGGAACGGCACGCCGAACTGTTTGAGCGTATCGAATGCGCCCTGCAGGGAAGCGAGATCGCTCTTGCTTCCCATGACGATGGTGACGACAGACATGATGGGAACTCCGTCGGGAATGAAGCGGGGCGCGGCTTATTCGCCGGGCGTCTTCTTCATGGGTTCGAGTTCGTCCTGGGCTTTTCTCTTCAGGGCTTCGAGTTCGTTCAGGATGTCGTTTTCGCCTTCCTTGGCGAATTCCGCCTCAAGCTTGCCTTCGGCGATCTCGAGAAGGGCGATGTCGAGGAAGTTGTCGTCTTTGCAGCGGACCATGGGGCGGGACTTGCCGGATGCCAGCATGGCGGCGCGTTTGGAAGCGAGGACGATCAGGACTTTGGCGTCCGGGACGACCTGTCTTGCACGGAGAAGATACTCGTTGTTCATGACAAAACCTTTCGAAAAGTTGATCAGTAGGCGGTAACCTCTTCATGGCGGGCGATGGTGGTGCAGTCGCCGCTCATGATGAGCTCGTAGTTGCGGAGGAAGTCGAACTTCGCGTCGCGGATGTAGCGTTCGGCGATCGCCTCGCGGGCGGGATCCTTCTGCGCGTCGCGGAGGAGGAGCAGACCGGCGAAGATGAACGTCTCGTTCTCGACGAGGGCGCGTGCGCGGAGATTGCGGTAATCGGGCGCGGTGGCCTTCATGCCCGCCACGAAGTCGATCGCGGCGCGCTGCTGTTCGAGCATGCCGGCGACGATCTTCTTGAGCTCGCCGGAGATGCCTTCGTCCGGGATGCCGGCCATCATCTCGACGATGCGGCCGTCGAGGGTGCGTCCCATGACGCCGCCGATGGCGGCCACGACCTGGAGCTGGGTGGTGCCTTCGTAGATGTTCGTGATGCGGGCGTCGCGGTAGAGGCGCTCGGCGTCGAAGTCGTGC
>JAFSZN010000171.1 GCA_017455665.1 Lentisphaeria bacterium | reverse complement strand
CCGGTGCTGATGACGATCTTCTTCAGCTTCGGGATCTCCATGACGTTCTTGAGGCCGAGCTTTTCCTGAAGAGCGGGGCGGACCTGCTCATTGTAGTATTTTCTCATATCGGGCATTGTTCAGTTCCTCCACTCACTCGGCCTTCTTCGCGCCTTCGTCGGCGGAAGCGATCTTCTTGACGTTGGAGACGTGCACGGAGACGGCGCGGTCGGCGAGGCCGCCGTTCGGATTCGCGGCGCTCTTGCGGACGGTGCGCTTCTTCGTGATGCGTTCACGGTCGCGGTCGGTGGGATTCTCGATTTCGAGGACGACGCGGTCTTTCTTCTTCAGGATGGCCACGACCTTGGCGGTCTTGTTCTTCCAGCCGCCGCTGATGACCTGGACCTTGTCGTTCTTCTTGACGTGGTAGTGCTTCTGGCACTTGTTGAGTTCGTTATTCATCAGAGGACCTCCGGCGCCAGGGAAATGATTTTCATGAAGTTCTTGTCGCGAAGTTCACGGGCGACCGGTCCGAAAATACGGGTGCCTTTCGGATTCTTCTGGTCGTCGATGATGACGGCGGCGTTCTTGTCGAAGCGCAGATAGGAACCGTCGGAACGGCGGATGCGCGCGGCGGTGCGGACGACGACGGCCTTGACGACGTCGCCTTTCTTCACGGTGCCGCCGGGGATGGCTTCCTTGACCGTGGCGGTGAAGATATCGCCGATGGAGGCGATGGTCTTGCGCTGGCCGAGGACGGTGATGAGCACGATGCGCTTGGCGCCGGAATTGTCGGCGACTTCAAAACTGGATTGCATCTGAACCATAGTTCAAGTCTCCTCTTATTCGCTGCGGCTGATGATTTTGACCAGGCGCCAGTGCTTGGTCTTGCTCAGGGGGCGGGTCTCGGCGATCATGACCTGGTCGCCGACTTTCGCCTCGTTGTTCTCGTCGTGAGCCGCATAACGGACGTGGCTCTTGACGACCTTCTTGTACCGGGGATGCGCGGAACGCGTCACGATCTCAACGACGATCGTCTTGTTCTGGGCGTCGCTGATGACGTTTCCGACGCGCGTTTTCCGGTGGCCGCGCACGACGGCTGCGGCAGCGGTATCAGTCTTAATGGTTTCGTCCATTTCAGGTATTCCTTATTTGCCGGCCGAAGCGCGTTTGTTGAGTTCGGTCTTCACCCGGGCGAGGTTGCGGCGGGCGGTGCGGATTTTGGCCGGGCTTTCGAGCTGGCCGGATTTGGCCTGGGCGCGGAGGAGGAACTTTTCCTTGCGGAGTTCACCGTCGCGGGCGACGAGTTCGTCCTGGGAAAGTTCGCGGATCTGCTGCATGGCCTTGTTGACAGATTTTTTATTTTTCATGACAGGTCCTTCCTCACATTAGACGGCCGGGATCCGGGAGACGAACCGGCAGCGGATCGGGAGCTTGGAAGCGGCGAGGCTCATGGCCTCCTTCGCGAGGGTCTCGGAGCAGCCGGAGACCTCGAAGAGCATGCGGCCGGGCTGAACCGGGGCGACCCAGTATTCGACGTTGCCTTTGCCCTTGCCCATACGGACTTCCAGGGGCTTCTTCGTGCAGGGCTTGTACGGGAACAGGCGGATCCACACCTGGCCGCGGCGTTTCATGTGGCGGGTGATCGCGACACGGGCGGCTTCGATCTGGGCGGCGGTCAGGAAGCCGCGCTCAAACGTCTGCAATCCGAAATCGCCGAAATCCAGTTTGTTGCAGCGTTGGGACAGCCCGGCGTTATTACCGCGCTGCACCTTTCTGTGCTTTACTCTTTTTGGCATTAACGGCATTTTGCATTTCCTCCGTGAGTTCCTTGTGGCAGATCCAAACCTTCACGCCGATTTTGCCTGCGGTCGTGTTGGCCTCGGTGAATCCGTAATCGATGAAAGCCTTCAGGGTCTGAAGCGGCGTGCGCCCTTCCTTGTAGGTTTCGGTGCGGGCCAGTTCTGCGGCGCCGAGTCGGCCGGAGCACTGGATTTTGACGCCTTCGGCGCCGAGTTCCATGGCGGTCTGAATGGCCTTCTTCATGGCACGGCGGAAACCGATGCGGCGTTCGAGCTGGGCAGCCACGTTTTCAGCGACGAGCTGAGCGTTGGTCTCGGGCTGCTTGACCTCGATGACGTCGACGATGAGCTCCTGCCCCTTGTCGAGCAGCTTGCCCACTTCGTCGCGCAGTCTGTCGATCTCGGCGTCCTTGCCGCCCTTCTTGCCCAGGAGCACGCCCGGACGAGCGGCGAAGATGGTGGTGCGAACGCGGTTGAAATAGCGTTCGATCAGGATGTTGGAGATCGCAGCCTGATTGTAGTTCTTCTTGATGTAGGTGCGGACTTTGCGGTCCTCGTGAAGCCACGTTCCGAAGTTGTCCTTGCGGGCGAACCAACGGGAGCACCAGTTCTTGTTCAGGGCAAGTCTGAGCCCGATCGGATTAATTTTTTGTCCCACTGTGATTTCCTTTCAATCTCAGTCGTCGGTAAGAACCACCGTGAAGTGGCTCATGCGTTTGCGGATTCTGCCCGCCATGCCGCGTGCCTTCGGACGGAAACGCTTCAGCATCGGACCGGGGTCCGCGACTGCGGTTTTGACCATCAGGGACGCTTCGTTCATTCCGCTTTCAGCTGCGGCCGCCCTGGCGCATTTGAGCGTCTTGGCGAACAGCTTGGCGGCTTTTCTCGGGGAAATTTCCGCGATCGCAAGCGCCTCGGCGTAGGGCTTTCCCTGGATGACCCGGGAGAAATCCATACCCTTGGACGGAGCAATGCGGACATACCTTGTTACTGCCCGAACTTCCATGTTGTTCTCGCTTTGTTGTTATGGTTTTGGGTTGAAGATAGTGCGAATTGTATGTATTTGAGCATCCCGGACCCCGCGGCACAATGCGCCGCAAGACCCGGAACGGGTTTCCAATGGAGCTGCCGTCCGCCGCGTCTGATACCGGGCATTTTCAGCTTGGCTGAGTGTCCCCGGGCAAAGATCGCTTAGAACAGCGAATTGGGCTGCCGCCGCCTTTTTCGCGGCAAACAGAGTAAATACTATACATTCTCAATCCGTGATTTTCCAGTCCGTTTCCGAAAAAAACGCACTTTTTTTTCGATTTTTTTCAGTCCGGGATGAAAAAACATGGAAAATGTCAGATTCATCTTTTATTTGCTTTCCGCCGAACTGCGTCCGCGGAACACCCGGTCGACCGCTTTCACGAACCGCATCATCCGCGTCATCCGCGGCTCGATCGCGCCTTTCGGGCAGTGTTCCTGGCAGCAGAAACACCGGATGCAGTGCGGCAGGTCGAAGACGGGCCGACCGCCGGAAAGCCTCAGGGATTTCGGCGGGCACATCTTCACGCAGACGCCGCACCCGACGCATTTCGCCGGGTCGAGCACCGGATTCACGACCATCAGTTTATAGAGCGGCTTCTGCAGCCATTCCGGGATGCCGACGCCGAGATGCAGCTGCGCCATGTCCATGACGGGATGGTCCGGAAGCGCAAGCGGCTCGCAGACGGGCAGCGGGTCGGGATTGTCGACCGTGTCCGGCGCGGGAAAGAGACCGCGCGCCTTCGCGCGTTTGATGATGTGGAGCGTGTCGGGATCGACGCCGAGGACCCGCGCCGCGACGGCGTCGAGCGCCAGCGCGTCCGTGCCGCCCGCGACGAAATGCCGGTCCGCCGGAGTCCCCGCGCCGGGGCCGTTGCCCTCCATGCAGGTGACGGCGTCGAGCAGATTGAAAGCCGGACGGACGACGAGATAGAGGTCGAGGAGCATGTCGGCGAATTTGTCGTAGTCGCGTCCGACGGCGAGATGCCAGGCAAGACGGTCGCCGCCGTTGACGAGCCCGAAGAGGTTTTTGACGCAGAAGGTCAGGGTCATCATGCCGTGCGTCTTGGCTTTGGCGAGGTCGGCGACGAAATCGTATTCGCGGAATTCGTTCGCGATCTCAAGATTGCGGAAGCATACGGCGTCGAGCGGGGGCTGCTTGATGTAGTTCTTGAAATTGGCGGACGCGACGCCGAGCGCTTTCAGTTCGTCGGCGATCCCCATTGCCCGAAGAATCTGCGGCGCGGTCTGCACGGCAGGGTTTTCCAGGATGGCGACGCGCGACGCCCCTGCGTCCAGGAAGACTTTCGCCGTTTCGACGATGAAACGCGGGTTCACGGACTGCGGATCGTCGGCTTTCCGCCATGCGAGCAGATTCGGTT
>JAFSZN010000170.1 GCA_017455665.1 Lentisphaeria bacterium | reverse complement strand
GTGCGCTCAGCGTCGCTTGCGCACACCGCAAGCGGTGCCGAACAGTGCGCTCAGCTTCGCTTGCGCACACCGCAAGCGGTGCCGAACAGTGCGCTCAGCTTCGCTTGCGCACAAGGACAAGTACTTGACTGCAGTAGTGCCCCGCTCCGCTCGGGCACAAAACACGACATAAACGACCTATAATAACAGCTCCCGAAAAGGAAACAGTCCGGGGACTTTTTTTTGCGAACATGGGATGTTTTCTGTTTCCGGGACTTGTAAAACGGAAAAAGAGCAGTATATTCTCAAATGTCATAAAAAAAGAAAGACGGTGCGATTGTGAAACAGGAGACTGAACATCCGGGAAAGGACGGGACGCCGCGCGAGCCGTTCGTCGTCAAGCTGAAAGCGGCGGCCCTGATCCTGCTGGTCCTGCTGCCCGCCGTGGGATTCCATGTGTTCACGCGGTACATGTACTACTGCACCATCCCGGCGGGGTCGACGGTCATCACTCGGGGCGCGTTCCCGAAGTTTTCGCCGCTGGGGCTCGCCGGGCTGAAGCAGATCGGGAAATATCCGTGGCTCAGGCCGTATCTTGGGTACCGGCACTACGACATCCCCTACGGCGTGACGGAGATCGGGGAAATGGCGTTTCTCGACGCTCAGATCCATACCCTCTTCATCCCGGACAGCGTGACGACGATCGGCAACCACGCGTTTGCCGGATGCGAAGCCCTGACGTTCATCCGCATCCCGGACAGCGTGACGACGATCGAACGGAACGCGTTCTACCGCTGCGAGGCTCTTCGGGAGATCGTCCTGCCGGATTCCCTGACGGAGATCGAAATGCTGTTCGTCGAGTGCCCGAACCTGCCCAGCGTCCGCCTGCCGCGCAACCTGAAGACGCTCGGGAAATCCACGTTCGAGAAATGCACGGGGCTGAGGGAGATCGCGATCCCGGACGGCGTGGAGAGGATCGGCGCGTCCGCGTTCGCCGGATGCACATCCCTGACCCGTATCCGCATCCCGGACAGCGTGCGTGAGATCGAAGCCGGCGCGTTCAAAGGCTGCACAGCTCTGCGCGACGTCGAGATCTCCGACAAGGTGGAACTGATCGGGAAAGGCGCGTTCGAGGACTGCTCCGCGCTGGAGGAGATACGGCTCCCCGGCGGACTCGTGCGGCACGACCCGACGAAAGCGGAACAGGAGCAGACGGACGCGGGAAAACGGAACACCCAGGCATCGCTGGAGCGCGGTTCCAAGCCCCTGCCGGCGGTGGAGGACGCGCTCTTCAAGAACTGCACCGCGCTGAAGAAGGTCGTGATCCCGGACGGCGTCGTCAGCATCGGCGGCAGCGCGTTTTTCGGGTGCGACAAACTGTCTGACATCCGCATCCCGGACAGCGTGACCTGGATCGGGCCGTTCGCGTTTCTCGGCTGCCGCGGCCTGCCGCCCATCACCATCGGGGAACAGGTCTTTTCCATCGGCGGCGGCGCGTTCGCGGGGACCGGCTGCGACCTTACGGTCTCCGACGACCATCCGACCTTCCGCCTTTCGGAGGGCATCCTTTACAATATCAAGTCCCGCCAGCTGCTCTGCTGTGTGTCGGCGACTTCCGGCACGTACGTCCTGCCGAAAAGAAACCTGCCCCGTAAAGACTGGGGCATGTCATTCCACGCCATGAGGTCGTCCGCGTTCCAGGGGTGCACCGACCTGAGGGAGATCCGGTTCGAGAATGACTGCATCGGCCAGATCTACAGCTTTTGTTTCGCCGGCTGCACCGGGCTGCGGCATGTCGAACTGCCGGAACACCTGGCGTATATCGACCCCTACGCGTTCTCCGGCTGCACGGCCCTGAAGGAGATCGGGATCCCGTCGACGGTCTGGGATATCTCCAACGGCGCGTTTTCGGGATCAGGCCTGGTCAGGATCGAACTGCCGGACAAGCTGGAAGCCCTTGGGTTTGGGGTGTTCGAGGACTGCGCGGACCTGGAGGAGGCGGTGATCCGGGGGACTGCGAAGCGAATCTCCGCCAGGACATTCCGGAACTGCGGAAAGCTGAAGCGCGTGGTCCTGCCGGATACCGTGAAGGTGATCGAGCCGTATGCGTTCGACGGCTGCGCGTCCCTGGAGGAGATCGATTTCCCGGACAGCCTGACGGAGATCGCGGAACACGCGTTCGACGGCTGCACCTCGCTGAAAACGCCGTTCCCGCCCGGCGCAAAGGAAGTCCCCGCGCGGATGTTCTATGACCCCGGACGATGACGGAAGCCGCCGCACACCTCGGAATGAAAGGAAAACGACCATGAGCAGAGAGAAGAAACAGCACTCCGGGCTTGCCGACGCCCGGGAGAATGACGGGACGCCGCGCGAGCCGTTCGTCGCCAAGCTGAAAGCGGCGGGCGTGATCCTGTTGCTGTTCCTGATCCCCTCGTTGCTGTATCAGGCGTTCACGCGGTACATGTACTTTTGCACGATCCCGCTTCCGGCGGGGACGACGGTCGTCGACCGGACGATGATCCCGCAGGCTTCGTCCCTCGGGAAATATATCACCGGAAAGTTCCCCCGGCTCCAGCCGTATCTGGAATATCGGCATTACGTCATCCCGAATGGAGCGACGGAGATCGCCAAAAGCGCTTTTTTCTTCAATAAAAATCTGGAAAGCGTCCGCATCCCGGACAGCGTCACGAAGATCGCGGAGAAAGCGTTCCTGGGATGCGAAAATCTGAAGCGTGTCGATCTGCCCGCGGGCATCACGGAAATCGCGCCCGAGACGTTCCGGGTCTGCAGGTCGCTGACTGGCATCACCATCCCGGACGGCGTGAAGACGATCGGGCGGGGCGCGTTCGGGGCCTGCGCCAGGCAGTTGCATGAGGTATTCATCCCGGACACCGTGGAGACGATCGAAGACCATGCGTTCGGCGACTGCGTGAACCTGCGGCATGTGCGGCTTCCCGCCGGACTGAAGAAACTCGGCCGCGAGGCGTTTTCCGAGTGCAGGAACCTGCCGGAGATCGAGATCCCCGCCGGACTGGACCAGATCGAACGGAGCGCGTTTTCCTACTGTGCCGCCCTGACGAGGATCCGGGTTCCCGCCAATATCAAACGCATCGGCGGAAGCGCGTTTTTCGGATGCAAGGCGCTGCGCGAGGCGGAGATCGCCGACGAGGTGGGGCAGATGGGCATTTTCGCGTTCTTCGGCTGCACCTCGCGGGAGGAGATCAGGCTCCCCGCCGCGATGGGAAGGCCGCTGACCATTCCCCGGCGCCGGAGCGGGACTTCTTCCGCGGGCGGCGCGCCGGCATACAGGTATATAAGAAATACGCCGTCGCGGCTTTCGTCCGTCGTGGGGAATCGGCGGAAACCACCCTTTTTCTCGTGACTGCGGATGCCGTTTTTTTTGTGCGTTTTGAGGTTGGCGCGAATAAAACAACTAAAAAAGTAGAGAATTTATTGAAAAACGGCTTGACTTTTGGATTATTTGTGCTAGATTATAATCACGATGTTTTTAGTAGACATTAAAAATCAACCCCGAAAGGAGACACTTCCTATGAGCATCGCAAACAACATCCTCGAAAAGATCGGCGGCACCCCTCTGGTCCGCATCAACAAACTGAACTCCGGCGCGGCGGAAGTCGTCGTGAAGGTCGAATACTTCAACCCCGGCGGCTCCGTGAAGGACCGCATCGCGTTCGCCATGATCGAAGCCGCCGAACAGTCCGGCGCGCTGAAGCCGGGCGCGCTCATCATCGAGCCGACGAGCGGCAACACGGGCATCGGGCTGGCGTTCGTGGCGGCGGTGAAGGGCTACCGCCTGATCCTGACCATGCCGGAGACGATGAGCGTGGAACGCCGCAAGCTGGCGCAGGCGTACGGCGCGGAGATCGTGCTGACCGAAGGCGCGAAGGGCATGAAGGGCGCGATCGCGAAGGCGCTCGAGCTCCGCGACGCCAACCCAGGCTCGTTCATTCCGCAGCAGTTCGAGAACCCGGCGAACCCGGCGTACCACAAGGCGCACACCGGCCCGGAGATCTGGGCGGACGCCGACGGCAAGGTCGACGCGTTCGTGGCGGGCGTCGGCACGGGCGGCACGCTGACGGGGGTCGGCGAGTACCTGCGCGAAAAGAACCCCGATGTGAAGATCTTCGCGGTCGAGCCGGACACCAGCCCCGTGCTCGCGGGCGGCGCGCCCGGTCCGCACAAGATCCAGGGCATCGGCGCCGGATTCGTGCCGAAAGTGCTGAACACCGGCCTCATCTCCGAGGTGATCGGGGTCTCGGCGGCGGATGCCGGACGCACGGCGCGCGAGGCTGCGGCGAAGGAGGGCCTGCTCGTCGGCATCAGCTCCGGCGCGGCGCTCTTCGCGGCGCTCGAGCTGGCGAAACGTCCCGAGTTCGCGGGCAAGCGCATCGTGGCGCTCCTCCCGGACACCGGCGAACGCTATCTTTCCACCTGGCTCTTCGAGTAAGAACGGAAAGCTTTCCTTTGCAGTCGCTCCTCTCCGCACGGCCGCGCGGGGAGGAGTTTTTTCAATCCGAACATGAACATAGGACGAGGTGAGACCATGAACGAGATCCAAGTGAAATCCACGCTCGACGGCACGCTTCAGCCGTCGCTGTTCTTCCGTCCGGAGACGGACGCCCCGGTCCCGCTCGTCGTCGGGCTGCACACCTGGAGCTACGACCGGTTCAACCAGGCTGACAATTATCTGCCGTTGTGCGAGAAGTACGGCTGGGCGCTGCTCCTGCCGGAATTCCGCGGCCCGAACCTCGCCTCGAATCCGCATCGGCACGACGCCTGCGGCAGCCTCAAGGCGAGGCGCGACATCCTCGACGCCGTGGACCATGTCCTGCGGACTTCGGCGGTCGACTACGACAACATCTTCCTGCTCGGTTGTTCGGGCGGAGGGCACGCCGCGCTGCTGACGGCGGAGGACGCCCCGGAGGTGTTCCGCGCCGTGGACGTCTGGTGTCCGGTGTCCAACCTCGCGGCGTGGCACGCGCACCTCACGGAAACGCGTCAGCATTACGTGCATGACATGGAGGCGTGCCTGGGCGGCGGCCCCACGGACGCGCCGGACGAATACACGCTGCGGTCCCCCTCGGCGCACCTCGAAAAACTGAAAAACCTCCCCGTCTCGATCCATCACGGCAGACACGACACCGTCGTGCCGTACCGGCATTCCGCCGAGTTCGTGCGGAAACTCGAGGCGGCGGGCGCAAACGAGGTGTATTTCGAGGTGTTCGACGGCGAGCACGAGCAGTATCCGGCGCACAGTTTCGAGTGGTTCGCGCGCCTCGCGGGCGTGAAGCCGCCGGAGGACGCCGGAAACGCGGCGGTCCGCATCACGGGCTGACAAGCGCTTTTTTGAGGCGGAATCGGCTCCGGCGGTGTCGGATCCGTTACTGGCCGTCGGGTTTCCGGGCGGATCGTTTCCCGCTGGCGGGGAGCTTGAACGAGGCGAAATCGTCAGGTTTCGCAGGGTCGAAGTCGGGAATGCCGGGGCGGAGTCGTTTTGCGAGCTCGGGGACGTTGTCTTTGATGCCCTGCACCACGCATTTCGCCAGCTCGAATCCGCCGTAGGGATTGTGGTGCGTGTCGTCCTTCAGCGCCTGCGGCTGGCCGGGGAACGTGTTCGCCGGGTAGTGCACGAACGCGTTTTTCGAGCCTTCCTCGCCGAGCGCTTCGTAGAATTTGAGGCTCATGGCGTTCAGGTCGATTACCGGGACGCCCTTTTCCGCGGAGACCTTCTTCGCGGCGGCCGCGTAGTCCTGCAGCGTGCCGTACGGCATGCCGTCGCGGAACCGGCGGCGTTCCACGGGCGTGACCACGACCGGATGCGCGCCCTTCGCCTTCACGGCGTCGATCATGGCGGCGAGGCGTTTGGAGTAGCCCCTGTCCGCGCCCGCCTCGGGCCCGGTCTCCTTCTGGTCGTTGTGCCCGAACTGGATCATCACATAGTCGCCCGCCTTCATGGTGGACAGGATCTTGTCGAGGCGTTTCTGCGCGGCGAAACTCGCGAGCGAGAGGCCGGATTCCGCGTGGTTCGCGACCGCCGTCCCCGGCGCGAAGAACGCCTGAAGCATCATGCCCCACGTCGCCCACGGCTCGGATTCCTGGTCGGTCACGGTGGAGTCGCCCGCGAGGTAGACGACCGGCATGGAGGCGTCCGGTTTGACCTCGACGGAATAAGAGAGCGGGACCAGCGGCTTTCCGTCGACCGAGGTGAAACTGAGGTCTTCGACCGAAAGAACGTCGTCCCAGCGCGGGTGCTTCTCCTCGCCCGGCTTCAGCAGGACGCGGCCGGATGTTTCGCCGCCGTAGTCGATCCGGGGCGTGCGGACGTTCACGCTGAACGTGATGTCGAGCAGGCGCAATCCGCTCGATCCGAGGGACGTCACGATGCCGTCCAAAGTCCGGGGATCCTCGTGTATCCGGGCGAGGTCGAAATCCGGAACGTAGAAAACGAGGCGGCGTCCCTCGGCCTTGACGCAGAAATCGATTTTGCCGCCGGGCGCATCCATGAGCCCGAGCCGGATCGTCACGTTGAAGTTTTCCCTTTCGACCGGCGTTTCGAAATAGGCGGCGCGGAGCGGGACGCCGAGGCAGAGGACAGCGAGGAGGACGAGGGCGCTGATCGAGGAAGAAAAACGTTTCATGGCAGGCTCCCTGGTGAACGTTCAAAATACATAAAAATCTCTGTACAATACACCCGCAACAGGAAAAAAGCAACCATGAACAAAAGATTTTTCCCCACTGTTGTATTAGTGGTAAATATCCCTTCGATGACCGACTTTGAGCGCAAGAACGACGAGCCGGTCATCCTGTATCGCGCAGATGATCCGGTAGTCCTCTATGCGATACCGCCACAATCCGGCAAGATTCGCCTGAAGCGCCTTCCCGAAACGGCGCGGGTCGAGCTCCGTTTCGATCTTGTCCTTGAGGAACAGCAAAATCTTTTTTCTGACCTCGGGCGCAAGCTTGCGGAGTTCCTTCGCCGCGCGTACGTCGAATTCAACGCGCCACTTCGGATTCATTCAGCAGCTCATCCAGTGAAACAGTCTTTCCCAACGTGCGGTAACGCTCTTCCGCCAGATAGGCATCTTCCATTTCCTCCAGGTGTTCTTCCAGCGCCTGACGGATATAGAAGGATTTTGTCCGGCCGGTTTTTTTCGCGAGGAAAGCCAGACGATTTTCGGTTTCTTTGTTCAAACGTACTGCGACCATAGTTCCGCCTCCTGATTTGTTATACATGTATAACATAACACGAGAACGGAGAAAGTCAAGAGGATAACGAATAGATTTCAAAAAAAACATCCGGTCAAAACCTTTGCCCTTGACGTTTTGTACACGAGGCTGTATATTATTCACGCATTTTCTGAATATAAACCGACACAACGGTCCGGCGTGATGGGAATGATGTTCCCGCCGGACGGGAGACCGCATGTTTTATGAATGATTTTCCGTGTACGATCCTCCGGTGCGGCGTCCTGCATGGGGCGTACCACCGGATCGTGTTTCATGCGCCGCACGTGGCGTCCGAGGCGAAGCCGGGGCAGTTCGTGCATGTCCGCATCGGCGAGGCGCTGGACCACATCCTGCGGCGTCCGTTCAGTATCTGCGACGCGGACGCGGCGACGGGCGAGCTGACGCTGGTGTTCAAGGTTGTCGGAGCAGGGACGGAGCGTCTGGCGCAGATGAAGCCGGGCGAATCCTGCAAGATCCTCGGCCCGCTCGGCACGAGTTACACCGTGCCCGATGAAAACACGTTTCCGGTGATCGCGGCGGGCGGCTACGGTTCCGCCTCGACGCTGTTCCTGGCGAAGAAGTCGCCGCGCCCCGGCATCCTGTTCCTCGGCGCGCGCACGGAGTCCGACTTCATCCTGATCGACGAATACAAGGCGCTCGGCTGGCGCGTGGAGACCGCCACGAACGACGGTTCGAGCGGGTTCAAAGGGTTCGTGACGGAGCTGATGGAGGCGAAGAAAGACGATTTTCCGGCGGGCGCCATGGTGTACGGCTGCGGCCCGGCGCCGATGCTGTACGCACTGGCGAAGACCGCCGAAAAGCTCGGACTCAAGTGCGAGGTCAGCATGGACCAGCACATGGGATGCGGCGTGGGGGCGTGTTTCGCCTGCGTGATCAAGGTGGTGGACAGGAGTTCGCCGGACGGCTGGCGGTATTCGCGCAGTTGCAAAGAGGGCGTGGTCTATCCCGCCGAGGAGGTGTATCATGGCTGATCTGAACGTAAAACTCGGTCCGCTCACGCTGAAGAACCCGGTCATGACCGCGTCCGGCACGTTCGGATACGGCGAGGAATACGAGGACTTTTTCCCGGTCGAAAAACTCGGCGCGGTGGTCGTGAAGGGCATCGCGCCGTGGCCGTCGCACGGCAATCCGACGCCGCGCGTGGCGGAAGTGATCGGCGGCATGCTGAACGCCATCGGCCTGCAGGGGCCCGGCATCGACGCGTTCCTGACCGAGGACCACTATCTGCCGCGCCTGAAGAAGACGAAGGCGACGGTGATCGTGAACATCTGGGGCAAGAAGCCGGAAGACTACGCGTATGTGGCGGAACGCCTCGAAGCCGAACGCGACGCCGTCGCCGCGCTCGAGATCAACGTGTCCTGCCCGAACGTGAAGGAGGGCGGGCTGTCGTTCGGCACCGACCCGAAGGCGCTCGCAGGCGTCGTCGCCGCCGTCCGCAAGGCCACGACCATCCCGCTCATCACCAAGCTCAGCCCGAACGTGTCGCGCATCGCGGATTTCGCGCTCGCCGCGCAGGACGCCGGCAGCGACATCCTGAGCCTCATCAACACCATCCCGGCGATGGCGATCGACGTGGAGACGCGCCGTCCGAAGATCGCGAATGTGACCGGCGGCATGAGCGGCCCCGCGGTCAAGCCGGTCGCGATCAAGCTCGTTTACGAGGCGTCGAAAGCCGTTTCCATCCCGATCATCGGCATGGGCGGCATCATGAACGGACTGGACGCGGTCGAGTTCCTGCTCGCCGGCGCATCAGCCGTGGCGGTCGGCACGGCGATCTTCGCCGATCCGCGCGCCCCGCTCCGGGTGATCGAGGAGCTGGAAGCCTATCTGGATTCGCACGGGATCAAGTCCGTGTCGGAGCTGGTCGGGCAGGTCCGGCTGGACTGAACGGGAAGGAGCTCGAAAAGCATGGAATACATCACACAGATGCAGGAGATCGCGCGGCTCGCGGGAGCCGAGGCGATGAAATACTTCAACCACATCAAGGAAAACGCCGTCTCCTGCAAGAGCACGCCGCGGGACATCGTGTCCACCGCCGACAAGGCTGTGGAAACGCTGATCGCCGCCGAGGTGAAAAAACGGTTCCCCGGGCACGGCATGTACGGCGAGGAATACGGCAGGCGCGACCAGGCGTCGCCGTTCTGCTGGGTGGTCGACCCGATCGACGGCACGCAGTCGTTCGTGCATGGGCATCCGTTCTTCTGCATCTCGATCGCGTTGAAGGAAAACGGCACGCCCATCGCGGGCTGCGTCTTCGCGCCGCGCCTTGGCATGATGTTTTCCGCCGAACGGGGCAGGGGGGCGTTCGAGGACGGACGCCCTATCCATGTGTCCGGGTGCGACAAGCTTTCCTCGGCGGTCGTCGCCACCGGGTTCGCCTGCCTGCGCGCCGGGCTGAAGAAGAACAACATGCCGATCATCGACCGCGTGTTTCCGGTCGCCCAGGACATCAAGCGCTGCGGCTCGGCCGCGCTCGACCTGTGCTTCGTGGCGGCTGGCCGCGTGGACGTGTACTGGGAGATCGCGCTGAAGGAATACGACGTGGCTGCGGGCGCGCTGATCGCGTCCGAAGCCGGAGCCGTCGTGCTCGACATGAACGGCGGCACGAACTACCCCTCGGAGGGGATCCTCTGCGCGAACGCGCCGCTTGTCCCGGTCATGCTGGAGCATTTCCACGAAGCGCTCGGGCACATCGACCCATTCTGAACTTTTTTTGAAGCGGAGAACAGACCATGACAGAAGAAGAACAAGCCGCCGTGAATGCGGAGAATCAACCTGAAAACACTGTAGCGGAATCACCTGCCGCGGAAAAACAATCGGAACCCGCCGCCGCGGCTGAGGCGGATGCCGCGGAAACCGACGCGAACAATTTCGGCGAGGACGCGTCGGACAATTTCGGCGGAGAGGCGGAAGCCGCCGCCGGTTTCGAGGACAATTTCGGGCTGGGCGAACAGCAGCTTTCCGCCGGGACGATCCCGTCGCCGCCGCCCGCGCCGAAGAAGAAGGAGCCCGCGCCGCCCGTGACGCCGCGCAACCGCGAACCGGATGCAATCGCCGCTCCGAAACGCGACGAGAACCGGCTTCAGGACACCAGGAAGTCGCGCGAGGACCAGCTGTTCGAACAATTCCAGCTGATGCGCGTGCCGCAGAAATCCTGCGAATACGCCATGCGGTTCCGCACCCTCCTGACGCAGCGTCCCGACGCGCTGGAAAAACTCGAGCCGATGCTCTGCGACGAGGCGAGCGTGGAGGCGGTGCGCCTCGGCATCCGGCGCCTCGGTGCGTTTCCTTCGCCCGAATTCCGCAACATCGTCTTCTATTATCCGGCGGGCATGGCGACCGAGCCGGAACGCAAGGACTGGGACGCCCACCTGAAAAAGTATCCGGAATACGCGGAGCTCGCGAAGGGCAAGTATCCGTACTTCGATCCGCCGCAGTTTTTCT
Organism: Lentisphaeria bacterium; assembly: GCA_017455665.1. Taxonomy (GTDB): domain Bacteria; phylum Verrucomicrobiota; class Lentisphaeria; order Victivallales; family UBA1829; genus UBA1732. Next base: position 9,865 of record JAFSZN010000170.1, on the reverse strand, counting down.
ACCGCCACGGCGCGATCTTCCTCGACAAGGCCGTGACGGACCGTCTGGAGGGCGGCGTCTTCTACCAGTGCGGCGCGTTCTGCGGCGCATCCGTGATCGTGATGAACCAGTACAAGCCGGAGAAGATCTACGCGTTCGAGCCGTCCGTGGGCAACACGCAGTTCCTGCAGGCGAACGTCGCGCACGCAGGGATCAAAAACGCGGAGCTGTACAGGCTGTGCATCGCGGACCGGGAAGGCAAAGTAGTCATGCCGGACCGCGACCGCGAGGGCAAGCCGTGCAAGACGGAAGCTCCTGTGGCGAGCCTGGACATTTTTGAGCAGAAAAAGACTGTGAAGGGCCGCGTGGCGTGGATCCAGGCGGACGTCAACGGCATGGGGCTGCGCGTGATCCGCGGCGCGGAAAAGATGATCAGGCGCGACAAGCCGCTGATCTCGGTCGCGATCTACCACAGCCCGGAAGAGATGTTCGGGATCGTCCCGCTGCTGCGCGAATGGGCGCCGGAATACAAGTTCATGGTGCGCCGCTGCCAGTGCAATCCGCGGATCCCCTACACCGAGATCACGCTTATCGCCTACATTCCCTCCTGATTAAAACGTCAACCGCGTCAATCATTCCCGCCCGCGCGGAGTGCCCGGAGGCGGCTTCGGGGTCAGTCGATCGATCCGTTCCTTTGTTTCCCGGTCCAGGGAATTGGGAGAGTTCGGATAAGGGAAAAAAGCGCCCCGCGCGATGGTTTCCAGGCTGTCCGGGAATGTCACGTGTCTCAAAGCGGCGCAGTGTGCAAACGCATCTTCGTCGATCTTCATGATGCCCTCCGGGATCACGACCTCCGTCATGCGTCGGCAGTGGGAGAACATTTCCTTCGGGATCCTGTCCATTTTCGGCGAAAGCGAGGCGCGTTTCAGTTTTCTGCACTCGATGAACGCGCCATCCCCTACTTCCGTCACGTTCGGCGGGATCGCGATCTCCTCCAGATCGAAGCAGGCGTAAAACGCCCTTTCGCCGATTTCCTTCAGGGAGTCCGGCAGTTCGACGCGCTTCAGCCCGGTGCAGAACCGGAACGCGTTGTCGGGAATGATCTCCAGCCCCTCCGGCAGACGGATTTCCGTCAGGTCCTTGCAGCCGAGAAAAGCGCCGCGCCCGATGACCGACGTCCCCGGAGCCACAACGCACGGGCCGTCCGGCACGGAAACGCAGGAAATGAGCTCGGAATGGTCCTTTGAATAAAGAATCCCGTCCTCGAGCCGGAGCGTCGGGTGGTCGTCCGGCACAGTGAGGCGGCAGCCGGTCCCGGCGAAAGCTCCGTCGCCGATGTCCGTGACCTGTTTGCCGAGCGTAATGGGCGGCAGGCTGCTGCAGCCCTGGAACGCGAGCGGGCCGATCGAGGTCACGCTGTCCGGGATGTTGATCTCGCACAGGGCGGAACAATCCTGAAATGCCGATTCCCCGATCTTCGTGATGCCATCCGGGAGCGTGACTTTTTGCAGGGCGGTGCATCCCCGGAACACCTTATTCAAGCCCGGTTCCTTTCCGGCTATCCCGGCGGGGAGCCGTATTCTCTCCAGGGCGGTGCAGTCTCTGAACGCTTCGTATCCGATCTTTTCCACCTTGTCGGAAATGTCCACCTCACGCAGGGCGGTGCAATTCTGGAATGCCCAATGTCCGATTTCCCGTACGCTGTCCGGGATGCGGATGGAGGTCAGATGCCTGTAGTTCAGGAATGCGCCGTTGTCGATCGTTTCCACGCCGTTCGGGATGACATAATGCCGGTAAAGAAGATACTGCCTGACCTGGGGGCAATCCCATTTTTCGATCAGGCCCGAACGGTAAATGAATTCCCCCAGAGGCGATCGCGGACGGACCATGGACATGTCGACGACCTTGGTTCCCGCCGGAATGCGGCACACATACATGTACTGCGTGAATGCGTGATACAGTATGACGGGCAGGCCGATCAGCAGGAAGATCAGCACAAAGGGCCTAATCCTGTCGGTGAGCGATACCTGCGGTGCGCCGTCTTTCGCCGAAGCATCGTCCTTCGCCGTTTTTTCAACTTTCTTTTTCACGGTCGTACAGCCTTTCCGATCGTTTGTTGCTGCCTGCCATCAGTACAGTCGTACTACGCGATCGTCGCGATGTTCTGCCAGGTCGTGAGCTGCTTGTCGTTGATCTGCCAGTAGCCCGCGAGGTTGAGCGAGTCGCTCGCCCACGCGATGTCGTCCGTGCCGTCGGCATTGAAATCTCCGACGCCCGCGAGCGTCCATTCGGCGGTGTTCACGGCGCTGAGGATCGACCACGAGCTGAGGTAGCCGTCGTTCACGCCCCAGATGCCCACGACGCCTTCGCCGTTGATCATCGCGATGTCGTGCGAGCCGTTGCCGTCGAAATCGCCGGAACACAGGAAGTTCCACTCGGCGGGGTTGGCGACGCTGACCATTCGCCAGTCGACCGGGTTGTCCACGATCCAGGTGCAGTAGGCGTTGTAGGTCAATCCGCCTTCGCCGATGAACGAATTCCGCCACAGCATGTCGCACTTGCCGTCGCCGTTGAAGTCGCCGGTGGAAACGCATTCCCACTCGGGCGAATACCCGTTGATGAGCGTCCAGGTCACGCCGCTTTCCCAGTAGCCGAGCAACCCGACCGTTTCGGACGCGCCGGTCGGGTTCGCCACCAGCACGTCGCCGGAGCCGTTGCCGTTGAAATCGCCGGTGCCGAGGATCTGCCAGCCGGGCCCCTTCATGTTCAGGACTTGAGGCGAGAAGGTGCCGTTGTCGTTCGCCATTTCGCCGACCACATAGCCTTCCGTGTTCACGCGCAGGAAATCGTCCAGATGGTCGCCGTTGAAGTCGCCGACTCCGACGACATCCCACCCCGGATCGAGCGTAAGTCCGGCGCCCCAGGTCGCGCCTTCGCGGTAGACCGTGACCACGCCTGCATCTTCGTCCTGTTTCGCCAGCATCGACTGGATGCCGCCCGCGAAGCGTCCGGTGAGGTATGGCGGAACGACGACGGGTTCGGGACTGGGCGGCGTGCCGCCGGAGACCGTCACGGAAAGCGTGCTGCCGTTCAGATTCAGCGCATAGTCCACGCCGCCGATGTTCGCGGTCTGCCCGATCGTGAGCGATCCGAGGGACTTGCCCGAGGTGCTCCGCACGGAGATTGTCTCATCGAACCCCGCGGCGTTTTCGATGAGATCGTATTTGCCGTTTTTCTGCGTTCCGGCGACCGTGAGCGTGTAGATCGGGATGCCTTTCATCCTGTCTGGAAGGATCGCGCGCGCCACGGCTCCGGGCGAGATGGAGGAGAGGTCGAAATCCAGAATGCTGCCGTCGTAGAACGTGGCGGACGCGCCGTTTGCGGCATGGAAAAGCCCGGTGACCTTCCCGCCGGAGTAGATTTCCATTTTTCCGCCGGATCCGAGAGTCGTATCCGATGCGACGCCGCCCTCGAAGACGGAGGTCTTGCCGTCCGAGAAAATACGGGTGTCCGCGGCTGTGCCTCCGCTAAAGATCCTGGCGTCGCCGTAGTCGTAGATGTCGGTGCCGGAGAGGAAGCCGTCCGCCTGGACGTTTGCCTTGCCCGTGTAGAACCAGATCGTGCCGTCGGCGGAGCTGCTGGTGATCTTGCCGCGCAGGATGGTGTCGAACGCCCGGCCCTCGTTCAGAATCAGCGTGCCGCCGCCTTTGACGTAGGTGTCGCTGGCGGTCTTCCAGTTGCTGACAACTTTTGTCCCGGAGACGATGCTGGTGCCGGACTTGAGGATCAGGATGCCGGCTTCTCCGACGTTGTTCTTGCCGGAAAGCTCCTGGACGGCGTTGTTTTCGTCGACTGTCACGCGGACATTGTTCATGCCGACTTCGAGCTTGCCGAGGGAGACGTTTTTGTAATTGCGCGTGGATTTCGCAGACATGGAGTAGACCGAGCTGGAGCTGACGAGTTCGCCGTTGATGCGGACCGCGGTGTGGAAGTCGCGGCTTTCCTTCGAGCCGGTGTTCTGGATGGAATAGGTCAGGTACACGGTCGTCCCGGCGAAACAGTAGTCCTCGGTGGCGGTTGCGCCGGAGGTCCCGGCGAGGATGATCTTTTCCGAGCTTCCGGACGGGTTCACGAGTGCCAGGTCCACGTCGCCGTTGATGTTGACCCCGATGACGCTGATGGACTGAAGCGCGCGGTCTTCGCCGGAGTAATAATACGTGCCGTCCCAGACCATGCGCTGGCCGGATTCGTAGCAGTCGTCGAAGATGATCTCGCGCGTCGAGGCGTTGTATCCGTAGCCCGCCATGGAGTGCCCTTCGATGGAGATCAGGACGGGGCGTCCGGAGTCGATTTCGCGCATGTAGTCCTCGAACGTGAAATCGCCGCCGATGCAGTCGACCTCGTAGGTGCCGGTGATCTCGAGGTCCAGCTGGTAGCCGCGGGACTGCACGTACAGGTACAGCCCGTACATCATGGCGGTTTCCTTATAGGTGATGGTGCGTGTGTTTACGCCGTCTGTAAACCTCATGTCGCTGTAGTTTTTCGTGAGGAGGTCTTCGAGCGTACCATGCGATATCGAGGTGGAGAGGTTGCCGTTGCCGCGCCAGTACTGCCCCGTGCCGAGATAGTCGGCGATGCAGTCCCAGCAGTCGGTCCTGAGGTCCGGCCCGGCTCCTCCGTTCGTGAAGGAGTATTCCAGCTCCTGTTCGGGAGTGGTCGTGGTGCCGTTGCGCTTATAGAACCGGTACACGTAGCTTGAGGTGGCGGTCGCCCTGCCGAGCACGGTGTCGAACGCGTCCATGTCGTAGGCGTTTCCGTCGGTGCCGCGCGACTTCAGCGCCACGGTCCCTTCGATCATGTTGGAAAGCCCTGTGCCGTGATAGCCGTAGAGGTCGTAATATCCGAGGATCATGGCGGCGGCGGTCGGGGTGCAGCCGTACATGTATTCGGCTTCGGGCATGGGGTTGTAGAGGAGGACGTCGCCTCCGGGTCCTGTGCTGGTGTAAGTCGGCATATCGGTCTCCTGTTTCGAACGTTATCTTAATGACTTTCTTGCTTTTTGCTATACTATACCATGCTTCGGTTTGTTTGCAAGCGCCGTTTCCTTCTTTTTCGGATTTTATTCGAAGAAAAAAACGGATGACTCCGGGCATACAAAACGCCCCCGGTTCCGGGATGCGGAGTCGAGGGCGGAGATACTCTGTCGAGTTGCGCGGACCGAGGGTAGCCGGCACGCGCGGCGGAACTGAACAGGAGATCAGTCTTCGTAGAGTGCGTCGAGGGCGGCGGCCTTCTTGAGGAGGTCGGCAGCCGCCTTGTCGGAGAGATCGAAGGTGTTTGCCGCGGCTTCCATTGCCTCGGCGTGGTCTTCGAAGTCTCCTTCGAGGAACTTCACGGAGCCGTCGCCGAACACGACGAAGATGCCGTCGAAGAATTCGGTGGGATCCTCGTAGAAGACGACCGTTTCTTCCGGATTGTCGGCTTTTTCGGCGGCTTCCGGCGAGGCGAGGATGACGTAGGGAAATTCCGTCTCGTCGGTTTCGCCGACGGTCTCAAGACCCTCTTCCGGGTTCCATTTCGCGAAGGCCGCGCCGCTGCCATCTTCCGCGATGGTGAAGAAGACGCATTTCCCTTCCGGGATCTTCGCTTCCTTCAGCAGTGCGAGCGCGGCGGCGGCGTTGGTCTGGCGTTCCAGCTGTTCGAAATCCATATCGTCCGAGCCGTTCATGGTGTCCATAAATGCCTTCGCGAACGGGCCGATGTACGGGAGCAGGCCGGAGATGGTGCCGGCGACGGTGCCGGAGTTCAGGAGCGCGATCTGGAGGTCGGAGGTGATGGTGGTGAAAACGAGGCCTTCGGCGTCGATCTTCGAGACGCTGAGGACGCTGTGGATGTCCTTGGCGAAGATCGCTGTGGGATCGGTCGCGGGGACCGCGCCGCCGGTGACGCCGCCTGCGACCTGGCCGATCACGCCGGAGAGGCCGGAAACCATTTTGAAGTAATCTTCGGAGACCCAGGAGAACCCGGAGAAATCCTTGTCGGCGAGCGCGATCATCTTGGCGAACTCGGCGTTGGCGGTCAGGTCGGAGCCTTTTCCGGCAATGCGGTCGCGGATGGCGGCTTCATCGTTGGTGGCGACGAGGTAGTTCCCCGCCTGGAAAATGGCGATGCCCTCGACGGGGACGATCTTGCCGTCCTTCACGAGTTCCTCGTCGGACTGGGAGATAAAGTTCTCCAGCGCTTTCCAGCAGAGGTCGCTCTTCGTGGTCAGGACGAGCGCGAATTTCGGGATCAGCTCCATGATCTTCGCCTCGGGATCTTCGCCCGCGAGGATGCCCTGCAGGTCTTCTTCCTTGAACTCGCGGGCTTCCACATAGAACGTGATGCCGGAGATGCATTCGAGCAGTTTGTCGGGCTGGATGCCGGCGCTTGCGAGGCTGGAGATCTGCTGGTCGATTTCCGCCATGGTCTCTTCGTCCAGCGTGGCGCGGAGCTTCTTGTCGATAAACGCATAGAGTGCGCCGGGCTCGAACTTCGAGGAAACGGCGATGGCGGATTTCGGGGAGGTGAGCTTGAGTTCGGGAGCCGCGCCCTTGGAGGGAGCGCCGACGAGGTCCCAGAACACGCCCTTGTGTTCCGGCGCGTACTCGAAGTCGATGCAGCGGTAGTAGTCGCCGTTCTTCTTGACGCTGGCGCCGGATCCGAGGAAGGTCTTCAGCCCGAACTCGTCGACGATGCCGCGGATGGCAGTGAAGATCTCCTTGGCTTCAGGAGTGTCCTCCGGGACCAGGACGTTGAACGAGTCGAACATCTTGTCGACCATCTGAACGGCCGCGGCGCCCTGCGTGTAGCTGAAGGAGATGCCGCCCTTTTCGAGGCGGGACGTGGTCTTGTCGAAGATGGCGGCGTCGTCCTGCGCGCGCCCGCTGAACGGGAGAGCCGCGAGGACGGTGAACGCGATTGCCGCGATCCAGGCGAATTTTGCGTGTTTCATAGGAAATCCTCCTGTGAGATATGGGTTAGTGTTGGAAAAACGGAAAACAGCCTCGGGACGAAGTCGCGAGGACAAATTCCAATTAATCTACACCCCGGCGATTCTTTTTTCAACCGGATAGCGCAGTTATTAAAGAATAATTATAAGAAAAAACCGGACAATATGCCGCAAATCGGGAGCATGGAAGGCGGAAGAAGGCGGAGGAAAGACGGGGACGGACGGCATTTTTCGGACTTTTTCTGCGGACCCCTCTTGATTTTTCCGCCGTACCGCCTATTGTTTTAACTGGACTTTTTTTTCGCACTTCTTTTGAAAGGGCCGAACCATGACACATGACGAAATCAAAGCGTTCATCGCGGACCGCACCCGCGAAGGACATAATCTCTCGAAGATCCAGGACATGCTCGCCGAACAGGGCGTGAAAATGACGTTTATGGAGCTGCGCCTCATCGCGTCCGAGATCGAAACGTCGTTCTGGCAGAAGGCCGAGCCCCAGCCGGAAACCGCGCCCGAGGCGGAAAAGCCCGCGCAGGACGCCGCGCCCGCCGCAGAAGATGCGGACGAGTTTCCCGCCGACGAAGCCGATGAGGAACAGCTTCCCCCGGACGATGCCGCGCCCGCGGACGACGCTCCGGCGGCGGACGACGGGAAAGCCGCCCCGCGCGGACGCACCACGGTCACGATCGACCAGCTCGCCCGGCCCGGATTCCTGGCGACCGGCGGCGTGTCGTTCGGGTCCGGCGCGAGCGGAAACTGGTGCCTCGACCAGATGGGCCGCCTGATGTTCGAGAAGCTCGAAGGCAAGCCCGACCGCCAGGACCTCCAGGAATTCCAGCTGGAGCTTCAGCGCATGTTCGCGAACTGATTTTTACTGTTTTCAACCCATACACACATATCCTCACAACACAGGAAAGGTATTCGCCATGATCCCTTATGCCTTGTTCGCCGCGGCCGCAGAAGCCGTCGCGCCCGCAACCGCCGCCGCTGAAACCGCCCCCGCGACGGCCCAGCAGAAACAATCCCTCCTCGAAAGCCATCTGAACGAGGCCGACAACGTCGTCCGCCAGATCCACGAACAGGGTCCCGGGTTCTTCTCGAACCTCTGGAACAACCACAGCGACGACGTCATCCGCTTCGTGAAAGTCGTGATCCTGGCGCTGATCGTGCTTGTGGCCGCCAAGCTTGTCTCCATGGCGGCGCGCAAGCTCATCGCGCGTTTCTTCAAGAAATTCGAGGGCGACGAATCCCTCACCTACGCCACCTTCACGATCGTCCGCACGCTCATCTGGGTGATCGGACTGCTCATCATCCTCGACCTCTTCGGATTCAACACCGCCAGCCTTCTGACCGTGCTCGGCGCCGCCGGCCTCGCCATCGGCCTCGCCATGAAGGATTCGCTCAGCAACATCGCCGCCGGCATCATGCTCCTGATCCTGCGCCCGTACAAGCTCGGTGACTACATCGACTGCGGCAGCGTCAGCGGCACCATCCAGCAGATGGGACTCTTCTCCACCATCCTGAAGACCCCGGACGGACTCTTCGTCTCCGCGCCGAACAGCGTGGTCTTCGGGACCCCGATCAAGAACTATTCGCGCAACCCGGTCCGCCGTTCGGACATCACGGTCGGCATCGCGTACGCCGATTCGCTGCCCGTCGCCATTCAGGCCATGAAGGACATCATGGCGCACGAGCCGATGGTCCTGAAGGATCCCGTGCCGGAAGTGCTCGTGTCCGAACTCGCCGACAGCTCCGTGCAGCTCACGCTCCGTTACTGGACCGCCACGGCGGACTACTGGCCCGCCTACTGGACCATCAAGGCGCAGCTCAAGCCCGCGATCGAGGCCGCCGGCCTCAACATCCCGTTCCCGCAGCGCGTCGTCACGTTCGTCAACGCCTCGGACGCGAAGCCCGGCGAATAAGCCATCCGGGCGATTTGGAACGGGCTCCCGTCCCGTTCGCTTTTGCACAACAATTCAGGGGAGATCCGCACGTTTCGCGGACCTCCCCCGTTTTGGTTCGGCATGGACTGTGCAGAGAGATGAAGCGGGCGGGCGCGGGGGCGGACGTGCTTAATACCCCCAGGAAACGACCTCCCAGCCGCCGTCCCGCTTCCGGGCGAGCCACCACTGGTAGTCCCTGTACTCGGTATCCGGTTCCCATGCGTATGGGCCGTCCTCGACGGGAGAATGGAAGTCGGTCAGGAACTCGGCGGCCTGCGTGAATTCCGCGCCGTCGACGAGGGAATTCAGCCACTTGAGATTCTCCTCGCTGCTGGCATCGTCCCCGGCATAGCGGACGCTGTGAAGCTCGCACCCGGCAAAGGTCGCGAATTTGCTCCTGACCGCCAGCACGGCGTCGGAACGTTCCTGCTCCGTGTAAAGCTCGCTTCTGCCGAGGTCGACCGTGACCTCGGGCGCGGTTTTTCCGGCATCGGGCTTCTGTTCGCCGCAGGCAGCAAATGCCAGGATCAGGCAGACCGCAGACACGAGGCGAAACATGGATCGGAATCTCGTTTTCATCTTTTCCTCCTGTTATCCGGCAAAAATATATCACGGCATTTCGAAAAAGTCAAGCGTCTTTTTATGGGAACCGCCCTCGGTTTTCCCTCGGAAATGAGGCAAAAAAAGGACCCGGAGGATCCTTGAAAAGGGTCGGCCGGGTCCGAATGAAATGTTCAGAGGAACGATGGATTATTTCTGCACGTTCTTCATGGCGATTTCGTCGTCTTCGGGCGCATAGAACTCGATGTTGATGCTCATGCCGCCACCGCCCATGCCGCCGGCAGGACGATTGCCGCCGGCCGCGGGACGGTTGCCGCCGGCAGGAGCAGCGCTGCCCGCCGCCGGAGCATTGCCGGCAGGAGCCGCGCCGGGAGCACCGGCAGGAGCGCCG
>JAFSZN010000169.1 GCA_017455665.1 Lentisphaeria bacterium | reverse complement strand
CTGCAGAAGCTTTTGCTGATTCTTGGATGCTTTCTCCGCTTCGGCCTTGGTTGTGCATGGGGTTCCGTCAGGATTCAGCAACGGGAACATACGTTGTAGGCCGTCCACCTGAAGCCGAAGATAGTAACGCTTGCATCTGGGAGGTTTGATTATCTGTCCAGTCCCTCTGGTGCGCCGGGTTTTCTTTTTTTCATTGGCCATGGGGAGTAATCCTTTGTTTGTGCGGGGGGGGGCATTCCGGTTTTTTGGTGACGGGCGATCACGTTCTTGACGCTGTTTTATCACGTTTTTCATTCCTTGCCCATAATATAGCACGGAACGCGCATAAAGTCAAATTAAAGTATAACACATTTTGATAATATATACATATCTTATTGTATATAAATAAATTATTGATGATTTGACCAAAAGTCTCATAAACCTTTGGTCGCTGGTTCGAACCCGGCAGGATCCACCATTTTTATGCCCCGGCGGGCTGCGGATCCACGGTGAAAAGCGCTGTTTCCCCGTTTGCCCGCGTCTGGAAAGAATTTTAGAAATAATCCGATTTTACGTTAAAAAACTCTGAAAACCGCTTGAAATATGCGGATGCGAATATTATATTACAGCAAACAAATTCGCGAACCGTATCTTTTTTTCTGCCGCGAGGCGGTTTCCGAGGCGGTTTCGCAGTGTTCCCGCGCATTCCAATTTTTATTTCAATACAACTTTGAAAGGACGGCATCATGAAAACCCGTTACTCCAGACAATTCACCCTGATCGAGCTGCTGATCGTGATCGCGATCATCGCGATCCTCGCCGCGATGCTTCTGCCGGCGCTGCAGAGCGCCAGAAGAACGGCGAAGATGGCGCAGTGCACCTCGAACTGCAAGCAGTTCGCGCAGTCGAACCACCTGTACGCATCCTCGTTCAACGCGTATGTGACCCCGATCGCGTGGGCGGACCGCGTCAACATCTGGCCCGCCATCCTTTGGAACCAGATCGGCGGCGCCGCCGAGATGCCGTACAGCAACTACAAAAGCAGCAAGGACAAATGGGCGAAGAGCGTGATGACCACGAAGCTCTTCGAATGCCCCGCGGATGAATACTCCAAGGGCGTCAACCTTGACATGCCCAAACTCTCCTACGGCATCAACCGTTCCGCCGTCTATTCCGTGAAGGGCACGAGCAACGCCACGTCCATTCCGGCCGGCCCGGTCCTGAAGACCACCAAGTTCAAGATCCCGTCCCAGATGATCTACGTCTGCGACTCGTCCTGGAACACGGGCGCCAACAGCTCCAGCGCTCCGGGATACGTTTTCAACGACCAGAAGCACTTTTCCTATTCCTCCATCACGGTCGGCAGCCTGTGCCACCACTGGGACCAGAACGGTCTCGGCGGCGAATTCGTGGCGAAGAAGGAAGTCTCCGCGAGCGACAAGACGTACTGGGCGAATCCCTGGCACGTAAGCCAGTCCTGGAACTACTCCTTCATCGACGGCCATGCGCAGAACCTCCGTCCCGAACAGACCGTCAACACGAAGGTGTCCCAGGTCAGCGCCCGTGAACCCAGCGGCTACTGGACCTGGAACCAGAAGAAATGGGGCGAGGGCGAATAAGCCTTCCTCCGGTCGGTGAACCGGCCCGCCCGCGGGTCGTGTTCCAAATCAGACATCCGCTCCGGCGCGATCTCCCAAAGGTCCGCCGGAGTTTTTTTGTGCCTTCGGGAACGGAAACGCCCGCCGCCTCGGATTGCAGGGAGAAAACCGTTTTTTTTCCGATTTTCTGCCGTGTTCCTTTTGAAAATGGAGAAAATCGGTAGTATATTATTGGATAACTTAATCCTAAACTCAATACAGGAGTCAAACATGAGTCTTAATTCTTATGCACAGCGTGTCCTGCAGGACAGCGTCGTCGCCAAGTACCCGTGGGAAAAGGAATTCATCCAGAGCGTGACCGAGGTCTTCGAATCCCTCGGACCGCTGCTCGACCGTGAATCCAAGTACGAAAAGAACTGCATCCTCGAACGCATCGTCGTTCCGGAACGCATCATCCAGTTCCGCGTGCAGTGGGTCGACGACAAGGGCGACATCCAGGTCAACGACGGCTACCGCGTGCAGTTCAACAGCGCGATCGGCCCGTACAAAGGCGGCCTGCGCTTCCACCCGTCCGTGAACCTGAGCATCCTCAAGTTCCTCGGCTTCGAACAGATCTTCAAGAACTCCCTCACCACGCTCCCCATGGGCGGCGGCAAGGGCGGCTCCAACTTCAATCCGAAGGGCAAATCCGACCGTGAAGTCATGGCGTTCTGCCAGGCCTTCATGCGCGAACTCTACCGCCACATCGGCCCGAGCATTGACGTGCCCGCGGGCGACATCGGCGTCGGCGGCCGCGAGATCGGCTACCTCTTCGGCCAGTACCGCCGCATCGTGGACAGCTACGACAGCGTCCTGACCGGCAAGGGCCTCAACTGGGGCGGCAGCCTGGTCCGTCCGGAAGCCACCGGCTACGGCAACGTCTACTTCGCCTCCGAAATGCTCGCCACCCGCGGCGAATCCTTCGAAGGCAAGAAGGTCCTCGTCTCCGGCGCGGGCAACGTCGCCCAGTACGCCGTCAAGAAGGCCACCGCGCTCGGCGCGAAGGTCCTCACCATGTCCGACTCCAACGGCACCATTCTCGACAAGGACGGCATCGACGAAGAAAAGCTCGCCTGGATCATGGAGCTCAAGAACGTCCGCCGCGGCCGCATCAAGGAATACGTCGAGAAGTTCCCGACCGCCCAGTATTTCGAAGGCAAGCGCCCCTGGACGCTCGCTCCCTGCGACATCGCCCTTCCGTGCGCGACCCAGAACGAAGTCAGCGGCGAAGAGGCTCAGGCGCTCGTCGCCAACGGCTGCAAGTGCGTCGGCGAAGGCGCCAACATGCCGTCCACGCCGGAAGCCATCGCCTGCTTCCAGGCGAACAAGCTCCTCTTCAGCCCGGGCAAGGCCTCCAACGCCGGCGGCGTCGCCACCAGCGGACTCGAAATGAGCCAGAACGCCATGCGCCTCAGCTGGACCGCCGAAGAAGTCGACAAGAAGCTCCACGGCATCATGGTCAGCATCCACAAGGCCGCCTACGACGCCGCCAAGGAATACGGCCCGAAGGGCGATTACATCGACTACGTCCTCGGTGCCAACATCGCCGGTTTCCGCAAGGTCGCCGACGCCATGATCGATCAGGGCATCTGATCAAGCGTTTGACGGTCGAAACGGTTGCTTGAACAGCCGCATGACTGCGCGGTCGACCGGTCGATAAAAAGGCCGTAGCGACCGAACGTGATCCCGCCCGGAGTTCCCTCAACGGAGCTCCGGGCTTTTATGTCGCCTGTGCTGATTCTGATTGCTCATAAAAAAAGTAATGGATATGCTTGACATTGATAAAAAAGATGCTATAGTAAAGCACATCAAACGTTGAAATCCCCCCTTTTCCTAAAAAGAAATGAAATGCGCGGAATTTTTTTTCCTGCTTACGGCGAGCAAACATGGGGATGAACAGCGATGAACAACGTGAGGCTAAACATGGACACTGACCTTAAACCTTTCAACTCGAACCTGTACGGCGCCATCCGTCAGGTGCTGGAAACGGCGCGGCGAAGCGCTTACAAGGCGGTCAATTTCGCAATGGTGCAGGCTTATTGGCAAATCGGCCGCCTGATCGTGGAAGACGAGCAGAAAGGTGAAGTCCGCGCGGAATACGGCAAAAAGGTTCTGGAAGAGCTGGCCCGGCGACTGACCGCGGAAATCGGCAAGGGATTTGATGCAAGCAATCTCCGATATATGAGGCTCTTTTATCAGGCGTTTCCAAAATGTGACGCACTGCGTCCCGAATTGAGCTGGACCCATTACCGCCTCTTGCTTCGGGTTGAAAAACCGGATGCGCGCGAATGGTATATGAACGAAGCCGCTGCCGAGAACTGGTCGAGCAGACAGCTGGAACGGCAGATTTCCGTATGGTGTTCGTGACCTTGGGAAACAATAATACAGGAAACACGACTATGCTTGCCGATTTCATTTTTACAATTCTTCTGCTGATCCTGCCGACCGTCCTGTGGCTCGTGCCGAAGACCCGGCGCAACAACGGAAACTGGCTCATCGCACTGAAGACCGCCCCGCTGGGGATCATTGCCTCTCTCTGGAGCGGCGAGCTGCTGGCAAAGATCGCGCGGATCATCAGCGAACGTCAGGAAAGGGATTTCGATTTTTCGTTCTGGATTCATCTGGTCATCGTGCTGGCTGTGGCATTCCTGGTCATCATAGCGGGCGGACTCTTCATCAAACGGAAATTCGGCACGGAGAAAAAATACAATCCCGGTCCGTCCGTTCTGCTGTTCTTTCTCTTTCTGCCGCCCGCGCTCATTGCCCTTATGATCTTGTCGTTTGCCTGCAGTCTCATGGATTCCGATGGCAAAGGGGATTGGCGGACCGCCTGGCTCCCGCGGGAAGGGAACACGGGGATCGCGTTTCAGGAACAGCCCATCCATCCGTTTCTGGCGGAATACAACTATCGGCTCCGTTTTTCGCGCGACGGCGAGCTGTCTTATCAGCTCCTTCTGACAAACACCGGCGGACGTACGAAATTCAATGTTTACCGCCTGAAGGACGGACGGCTGATGTTCCGCGACAAGATGTGGGATTACCTCGTGGACGTGCAGGGGCCGGAATGCGGGGTTTTCAGGCTGGAGCGGTTCGAGGACAGACTGTATGCCGCGCGAATCCCGAACGTTGAGATCGATTCGTGGTCTTTCGTGCCGCAGCGGAAAGACGACGGATTCGTGATGGATATGGGCGGGCAGACCGTCCCCGCGGAGGAGGTCACCGGCATCCTCGACGACATGACGTATTACGGCTGCATCGAGGATCGTTTTTATCCTGCCGAACAGAAACCGGAGGAGAAGATCTCAAAGATGTTCGAGCAGGAGAAGGCCGAAGGCACGCTCTATTACCGAGGAGAGGAGGGCATGCCCTCCACGGCGGCAGTGCCGGGCTAAGGCTCCGGCACACCGCAAGCGGTGCCGATATCGTGCGGCGCTAACCGCCGCACGAATGAGGGAAAATATGGCATATAAGGCGTATAGGATATCTATTTGCCTTATTCGCCTTATACGCCTTATTTGTGGATAGTATCACTCTTTGGGCAGGTTGAAGGCTTCCACGAGGTCTTCGACCTGGGCGTCGGTGATCGGGCGGAGGCCGCCGAACGAACGTGCCGCGATGGTCGCCTGTGCGCTGTAATCCGTGACCTCGAGGCGGTCGAACGCCTCCAGCGGGGTGCGTCCGCAGGTCAGCACGGCGTCGTTCCGCACGAGCACGACCGGATGGCGCGCCGAGAGCGTGCGCGCGACCGATTCGGGCGCGGCGAGGGCGTCGTCGAACGGAAACGCGGGCGTTTCGCGGAGCTGGATGAAGCTTTCCGGGATCACGCGCGGATTGAACTCGGCGTGGGAGATCAGGTAAGCGCCGATGGCGGGCGGATTCGCGGCACAGACGGCGTTGACTCCGGGCTGTGCATCGAATACCGCCTTGAAGAACCATGTACGCGGATCGGGCGCATTTCTCGCCTCGAACTTCGTGCCGTCGATGAACACGAGTTCGTCGGGCTGAATGTTCGCACGGTCGCAGTCCGCGGGCGTGACCAGGAATTTGTCACCCTCGATTCGGACCGCGTAGGCACCGGAGGCGCCGGTGAAGAGTTTCTGGCGGACGCAGCGGCGGACGAGCGCGGCGGTCGTGGCGCGGAGTTCGAGCTCGGCGCTGGAGCGCGGCCCCGGCGCGAACGCGGTGAACGCGGCGTTTCTGTTCTTGGAATACGCGGCGATCTGCTCGTCCGTGAGCGGTTTCGCGCCGCCGAGGAGCGACGCCTGATAGATGGTGCGGGCGCAGAAGTCGAGCGTTTCGAAGCGCAGATAGGCTTCCAGCAGATTGTTCCCGCCGAGGCACACGCCGTGATTTTCCAGCACGACCGTGCGCGAACCCTGCGCGAATACGGCGGAAATCTTTTTGCCGAGGGCGTCGCTGCCCGGCACGTCGTACGGGGCGAACCCGACCTCGCCGCAGAGCAGCTTCGTGCGCGGGAATACGGCGGTGTCCGGCACGATGCCGGCGATGCTGAACGAGACGAGCGCCGGCGGATGCGCGTGCAGGATGGCTTTCACGTCGCGGCACATTTTGAAGATGCCGCTGTGGAACGGGTATTCGCAGGATGGCTTGTGCGGGCCGGTGATGCAGCCGGAAGCGTCCACGCGCATGATGTCGGCGGGCCGGAGCGAGCCTTTGTCGATGCCGGACGGGCTGATCCACATGTCGCCGTCGGGGTCGAGGACGGAGAGGTTGCCGCCGCTGGTCGTGGTCATGCCGTTTTCGTAGATGCGGTTCATGATGGCGACGATCTGCTCGGCGGGGTGAAGGAATTCGAACGGTGTCATGTGTGGTGCTCCGGGAGAATATGTTTTTGAGGTTGAAAAGATTTTTTTCGTTAGTTTTCAGTCGTCGAAGAGCGGGGTCTCGGTGATGAATCCGGTCATGAGGCTGTGGGCGAGCAGGCGGTTTTCCTCGTCGTAGACGTTCACGTCGAAGACGCCGGTGCGGCGCGTGCGGGAGACGACCTTGGCGCGTGCGGTGAATTTCGAGCCGGGGACGCCCTTGCCGGGCTTCAGGAACGCCGTGGTGGTGTTCATGCCGACTGCGCGGAATCCGAACGTATGGATCGCGGCGGCGAACGCGAAATCGGAGAGCGTGAAGAGCGCGCCGCCCATGATGATGTTCATGCCGTTGAAATGGCGGTCGGTCGCGGTGAGGATAGCTTCGCTGGCGCCTTCTTCGAGGCGGGTGATGACCATGCCGTTTTCCTTGGCGAAATGGTCGTTGTCGTTGAAGAATTTGAGAATGCGGTCGTACATGTGCATTGTCTCCTTGTTGAAATGCGGGTGATTTACCTTAACGCGAAAACGGCGAAAATCAAATCATTTTCGGAAAATACGCCCGAAAAAAACGGAAAACGGGTTGCATTCCATCATTTGTGGATTAAGTTATTAAGGTACTTTGAAGGCCCACCGAACAAAAGGAGACACATCCAT